>JBAQYM010000130.1:0-18352 GCA_049300095.1 Syntrophobacteraceae bacterium | reverse complement strand
GGCTTTCCAGCCTGCCGGCCAGGGAGCACGGTGACCTCATCGGATGGCAGGCTGGAAAGCCTGCCCCACGTCCCTGGCTACCGGTGGAACTTTAAGTGAACAGTATTGGGCTTAAGTGAGCGATACTGCCTCTAACCCAGTTGGGGGTCGAGGTCTGCAAAAAGATCTTCGAGCCCGTAGAGCACGTGGTCCAATTCCTTGAGACGGCGGGAAAGCAGCAGTTCGCGGGCCGCATCCCGCGTTTTCACGAATTCGTCCAGCTTTTCGGTTATCGGCTTTTTTGCGCGTTTCGGCACGCGAGGGTCGTTTGCGATCCGCACGAGCACTTCGACCATTTCATAGAGCGAAGGTTCCTTCGCGATCACGAGATTGAAGCCGTAATCGCTTAGCAGCCTGAAAAGATTCGGCAGGGCGGCCTTCAACCCTCCCTGCCCGTATACCGCCATCAGCCTCACATTGATCTCGACGTATTTGCTCATCCTCTCTATCCCCTCCATGGTTTGCGCGCAATCCTGCCCAACGCGCCTCCGAAATCCGCCACCGGATCGGTCGGCGGGAACCGGCGCGGCGCGGGTTTAACCTCGCATTTCGCCCCGACGATAAAATGCCGGTTTTCATACGGCGCGTTAGTTGTGAAGTTATGCACAATATGGCCTTTTCGTCCGAAGAATGTGAACTTATTTGACATTTTTTTGCATAAAAAGTACATTGTCGCCTCTGATGTTATCTATCGCCCGTTTGTCCAAAACATTTCCCGGCGAGATTGCAACTTTGCTCGGCACCCCGAACTTCGGAAGCAACTGCCCGATGCACCAGTATATCTGTGATTTTAATTCCGCGGCGTTTCATATTAATTTTGAGAAAATAATATCAATGAGAGGAGGGACGCACTGATTTACTAAGGTATTTCAAAAGCTTGCGTTTATCTTCATTACAGCAAGTCTACCTATCAGGAGGACGCGACGTATGAAACTGACACGTAGAGATTTCTTGAAAATCTCTGGCGCCGCAACCACTGGCCTCGCCCTTAACGGACTCGGGATGGATTTCCGCCCGGTCGAGGCGTACGCCTTTGAACTGCGCACCAAGGATGCCAAGGAGACCCCGACAATCTGCTGCTACTGTGCGGTGGGTTGCGGCATTATCTGCCACACCGACAAAAAGACGGGAAAGGTCATTTATACCGAAGGCGATGCCGACCATCCGATCAATGGCGGCGCCCTGTGCGCCAAGGGGGCCTCGGCATACCAGATCGCGCAAAATGAAAAACGGGCCTCGAATGTTCTCTATCGGGCCCCGAACAGCGACAAATGGCAGGTCAAAAAATGGGACTGGGCGCTCAAGGAGATCGCCAAGCGGGTGAAGAAGACCCGTGATGCGTCTTTTACCGCAAAGAACGCCCAGGGCCAGGTCGTAAACCGCACCACCGCAATAGCATCCGTTGGAAGCGCCGCGATGGACAACGAGGAATGCTGGATCTACCAGGCCATGCTGCGCGCCCTCGGACTTGTCTACATCGAACACCAGGCCCGTATCTGACACAGCGCCACTGTGGCGGCTCTGGCAGAGTCGTTCGGACGCGGCGCCATGACCAACCACTGGATCGATCTTCGAAACAGCGATTGCATACTCATCATGGGCAGCAATGCCGCCGAAAATCACCCGATCTCGTTTCGCTGGGTGATGAAGGCCAAGGATGACGGTGCGACGGTTATCCACGTCGACCCCCGTTTTACGCGCACATCCACCAAGGCGGACATCTACGCGCCCCTGCGCTCGGGAACGGACATCGCCTTCCTGGGCGGGATGATCAAGTACATCGTTGAAAACAACAAGTATTTCAAGGAATACGTAATCGCCTATTCAAACGCCCCCTACATAGTGGGCGAGAAGTACTCCTTCAAGGACGGCCTCTTCTCGGGATTCAGCGCCGAGAAGAAGGGCTACGACGCATCGAACTGGGCCTATGAACTCGATGAGAAGGGAATCCCCAAAAAGGACCTCACCCTCGAGGACCCGCGCTGTGTTTTTCAGTTGATGAAAGCCCATTACTTGCGCTACGACCTCGATACCGTTTCGAGCGTCACCGGGACCCCGAAAGAGGACCTCCTCAAGGTCTATGAAGCATACAGCGCAACCGGCGTTCCCACCAAGGCCGGGACCATTATGTACGCGATGGGCTGGTGCCAGCATACCGTGGGTGTCCAGAACATCCGCACGATGTCCATCATCCAGACGCTGCTCGGCAACATGGGTATCGCGGGCGGAGGCGTAAACGCGCTTCGCGGTGAATCAAACGTGCAGGGCTCGACCGACGCGGGGCTTCTGTTCCACATCCTGCCCGGCTACCTGCCCACCCCGTCGGCATCGCTTGCGACCCTTGCCGACTACAACAAGAAGAACACGCCGACCACCAAGGACCCGCTCAGCGCCAACTGGTGGGGCAACCGTCCGAAGTACCTCGTGAGCTTTCTCAAGGCGATGTACGGCGACGCGGCGAAGCCCGAAAACGAGTTCGCCTACGGCTATCTTCCCAAGCTCGACGACGGGAAGGCCTATAGCTGGCTCGACCTGTTCGACGTGATGTACAATAAGGAGATCAAGGGCTTTTTCGCCTGGGGTATGAACCCCGCGTGCAGCGGCGCCAATTCCAACAAGACGCGGGAGGCGCTTGCAAACCTGGAATGGATGGTAAACGTCAACGTTTTCGACAACGAAACGGCATCCTTCTGGAAGGGCCCGGGGATGAACCCCAAGAAGGTCAAAACCGAGGTCTTCTTCCTGCCCTGCTGCGCATTTCTCGAAAAGGAAGGCTCGATATCGAACAGCGGAAGATGGGCCCAGTGGCGCTACAAGGCCCAGGAACCGGTCGGAGCGTCGAAGCCCGACGGCGACATCGCTTACGAGCTTTTTAACGAAATCCGGGCGCTCTACAAGAAGGACAAGAAAGCCAAGTTCCCCGATCCGATCCTTAACCTGAAGTGGGACTACGCCACCAAGCATGCTTTCGATCCGAACCTGACGGCGAAGGCCATCAACGGGTACTGGACCCAGGACAAGACCATCGGGGACAAGACCTACAAGAAGGGCGATCAGGTGGCAGCCTTCGCGCTGCTCCAGAACGACGGGTCAACGTCGTGTGGAAACTGGTTGTATTGCCAGAGCTACAATGCGGATGGAAACAACATGGCCCGCCGCGACAAGAGCGACCCGAGCGGAATCGGCCTCTATCCGAAGTGGTCCTGGGCGTGGCCGGTAAACCGCAGGATCATCTACAACCGCGCCTCGACGGATCCCTCGGGCAAGCCCTGGAACCCCAAGAGGGTCGTCGTCGAGTACGTGGCCGAGGTGAAGGACGGCAAGTATGCCGCCGGCAGTTGGAAGGGCGATGTCCCCGACGGCCCGTGGCCGCCGCTCAAAAACCCGGACGGCTCGGCAAGGGAAGACGGGAAACTGGCCTTCATCATGAAATCGGACGGATATGCCTCGATATTCGGCCCGGGTCTCAAGGACGGTCCTTTCCCGGAACACTACGAGCCGCTCGAATGTCCCATCGAGAAGAACCCGTTCAGCGCGCAACTGACCAATCCGGTTGCCGCAACGTTCAAGACGCAAAGAGACATAATAAAGAGCTGCGATCCCCGCTTTCCTTTCGTCGGAACCACTTACCGCGTGACCGAGCACTGGCAGACGGGTGTCCTGACAAGGTTCCTGCCGTGGCTCACCGAAGCCGAGCCCCAGGTATTTGTCGAGATGAGCGAGCAGCTCGCCCAGTTACGCGGGATCAAAAACGGCGAAATGTGTGTCGTGGAATCGCCCCGAGGTTCACTGGAAGCCGTTGCCATCGTCACCAAGCGTTTCCAGCCCTTCAAAGTAATGGGGTCGGAAGTGCACCAGGTGGGTCTGCCGTGGCATTTCGGATGGGTTTATCCGCCCAATGGAGGCGACAGCGCAAATCTGCTCACTCCATCGGTTGGCGATCCCAACACCCGCATCCCGGAATCCAAGGCATTCATGGTCAATGTGCGAAAGAAGGGGGCATAAGCCATGGCAGGTAAAAGCATTCTTGTAGACACCACACGCTGTACCGCCTGCAGAGGCTGCCAGATCGCTTGCAAGAACTGGAATCAAAACGGAGCTTCTGCAACGAAGAACCTCGGGACCCATCAGAACCCTCCCGACCTCGACGGGAACACGTTTAAGCTCGTGCGCTTCAGTGAAGTCCAACGGGATGGAAAGCTCGACTGGTACTTTTTCGCCGACCAGTGCCGGCATTGCCTCGAACCGCCGTGCAAGGACGCTATCGAGGGGTACGTTACCGAGGGCGCCGTTATCCAGGACAAGGACACGGGCGCGGTAGTGTATACGGCGAAGGCAAAAGAGGCGCCCTTTGACGAAGTCAAGACCAGTTGCCCCTACGACATTCCGAGGCAGAATGCCAAGGGCCTGACGGTCAAGTGCACCATGTGCGTGGACCGCATCAGCAACGGCCAGAAACCGGCCTGCGTCAAGATTTGTCCCACCGGCGCGATGAACTTCGGGGAAAGGGACGAAATGTTGAAGCTGGCCAATGAGAAGCTTGCCGCCCTCAAGGCGAAGTTCCCGAAAGCGCAGCTTCTCGATGCCGACCAGGTGAGGGTCATTTACCTGGTCCTGGATGATCCCAAGAAGTACCACAAGAACGCGGTTGCGGGCCTGCGGCCGGCCGAGGGGAGCAAACTCGCCCGTCCGGTCAAAAGAATTCTCGAGACCGTGTTGGGCGTTTGATTTGGTTTGATTCTGTAACCCCGCCCCGGTTTCGGCCGGGGCGGGGCTTCCGGCACATCCGGGGGGCTCAACCTCCCGGATGTGCCGAATAATATGTATATCGATTTCAAAAACCCACAGCCGGGCAGTGACCGGCTTTTTTTTCGGAAGGAACAGCGAAATTGGACACGGCCGTTAATCAGGAGAAGGACAGGATCGAGAGGGCCATTGCCCTGGCAAGAGTGGAAAGGCCCACCTATTCGGGCATCTATTCTTTTCTGGAGGAGCTTTTTCTTGCAAGGGCCGAGGTAAGGTCCGACTTGCGCCTCGATATTCCGCCCATATCCGCCGAACTCGCCGCGACCAAATGGGAAAACGGGTTCCCGCTGCTCAACCGGTGGGACTTCCCAATCGATGTCCGGGCCGCCGAACACATCCTCGATGAGATCGGCAGGGCTGTTCCCGTGGATAACCTGCAACTGGCAAAAGCCTTCCTTGTGCTGAGAAGCTCGGTCCCGGAGGAGTTTGCGGAAAAGGCCAGGTTCTGGAACAGCTTCCTGCATCACGAACTGGAACCGTGGGAAGAATGGGTCGGCGGCGCGGACACGGGCGGAATCGACCTTGCCTCCCTCATGTTCCTTGCAAGAAGCGCGGCGAAACCTTCACTGGAACAGGCGGCGGAAAGGCTTCTCGAAATCCACCCCGCACCCACCGGATGGCTCAGAGGATACTGCCCGGTCTGCGGCTCTCTTCCATCCCTTCTCTATCTCGAAGGCGAAGGCGAACGCAGAGCCTTCTGCTCCTGGTGCGCAACGAAATGGGACCTTCACAGGCTCCAGTGCCCCAACTGCGACAACCGCTACCACGAATCCCTGGGTTACCTCGCGCTTGAGGCGGAACCCCAGAACCGCATCACGTACTGCACCCTGTGCAAATGCTATTTCAAGCAACTCGACACCAGAGAGCTGGCCTACCCTCCCTATCTCCCCCTCGAGGAATGGACCACTTTGCACCTCGACCTGCTGGCGCAAAAAGAGGGCTGGGTCCAGCCGCCCTCCCCCTCTCCCGCGGTCTACGGGAAGAGCACGTAAAACCCCGGACACCGTCCGTCTCCAATTAATGAGGCGATGGGCGCGGTCGAACCCGGTGAGAAACAATGAGTAAAAGGCGAGACGGGAGGGGCTGCCCGCGGGCGCTCTCCCAAAGGCGGGCGTATCAAACACGGGGTGAGGCAAACAAAGACCAAGCCTCGCCGCATCCCGGGAATCCGGGGGTCATTATCGCGGAGCGGAAATCCGTGGCGGCGTTGGCGCGGGCGCCCCGACTACCTCCGGATGCGCGTGGAAATTTCCCGGTACAGCCGCATAATATCGGCTTTTAGCGCCGCAGCTTCCATTTCCTGGTCGGGGGCGTTCATCAGCGAGACATACTCGTTGCAGCGCTCGACCATCCGCCGGCACAAAGATCTGACATCTTCCATCTTTTCCCTCCCGGCTCTCATATTTTCCTCCGTCTTATAGCTGATTTTTTATCATCCAACAAGGGTCTCGCCAATCCTGTAAACAATGTATTTTTAGCTTCCAGTTCCGGTATTTTCAGTCCCGATCCGGGACGGCGCCGCTGCATAATTTATCCCGGGTGAGGTTTCAAGCGATGTGAAGCGCATCCGCTGAAGCCTTGTCTCGCGCGGTTTGCAGCCGTTTCCGGACCGTTTGCCGGCGGCCCCGACTCTTGCCGCCCCTTCTTTTCCATTTACCTCCCGAGGCTTTCTGTCTAAACTCACAAATTGCAGCCGCCCATGAGCGGCGCCCTCAAAATTGCATGGTCATCGTTTCACTCTCAACATTGGAATTGGAGCATTTGAATGCGCAAGACCTACGTCCTGGACACCAACGTGTTACTGCACAACCCCGGTGCGCTTTTCGCATTTGAAGACAATAACGTGATTATTCCATTTGCGGTGATCGAGGAGATCGACAATCAGAAGAAGAGGCAGGACGAAATCGGCAGGAACGCCCGCGTGGTGTCACGGGAACTCGATGCGCTGCGCGCGACGAACAGGCTGTCCGAAGGGGTCGGGCTGCCCTCGGGCGGAACGTTGACCATCGAACTCAACAATATGCACCAGATCAGTTTCCCCAAGGGACTCGATCCGGATAAATACGATAACCGAATCCTCGCGGTGGCGTACAACCTCAACCTTGGGGAACAGGAATCGGTGATCCTGGTCACAAAAGACCTCAACCTGCGCATCAAGGCCGATGTTCTCGGCATTCGGGCCGAGGATTTCTATAACGATAAAGTTGACTACGACCAGCTCTATTCCGGAGTGGGAGAGGAGTATGTGTCCGCTTCGGAACTCGACAGGTTTTACCAGAACGGCAGATTGGAACGCGCCCCCGCGGGCCCTGCCCTGCCGAACCAGTTTTTCCTGATCAAATGCCACGAAAACCCGTCCCAATCGGCGATTGCGCGCTACTCGAAGGGCGCCTTCGTGCCCCTTGCCCACGCGGAATCCACCAGTTGGGGAATTCGGGGCCTGAACAAAGAACAAAAATTCGCCCTCGAACTTCTGCTCAACGACCAGATCAAGATCGTCACCCTCATCGGCCGCGCCGGGACGGGAAAGACCCTTCTGGCCCTGGCCGTCGGGCTCGAAAAGGTGATGGAGGAAAACGCCTACGCACGATTATTGATCACCAGGCCGGTTGTTCCCATGGGCGACGACCTCGGCTTCCTGCCGGGCACAAAGGAAGAAAAACTTCGTCCCTGGATGCAGCCGATCTACGATAACCTCGAATTTTTGCTCCGGAATACCTCGGAACCCTACGAGGTCCTCCAGGACCTCACCCGCAGGGGAATGCTCGAACTCGAAGCCCTCACCTACATCCGCGGCCGCAGCATTCCCCGGCAGTTCATCATCTGCGATGAAGCCCAAAACCTCTCGCCGCACATGATCAAAACCCTCATCACCCGCGTTGGAGAGGATACCAAGATCGTTCTAACGGGCGACCCCGAGCAAATCGACCACCCCTACCTCGACGCCAGCAGCAACGGCCTGACATACCTGATCGAACGCATAAAACACGAAGAGATCGCCGGCCACATCACCTTGGTAAAGGGAGAGCGCTCGAAGGTGGCGGAGTTGGGCGGGAGACTTCTCTAGCACCGCCGTGTCGTAGTCAGATCGGTCGGGGTACGGTGTCGCGGTCGACCTTATCGTCGAGTTTCATTCCACTGATGGATCGAGGGATATAAGGATCAAGGGCTACGGGGATTTCAGTTCCGGGCTTTACGGCCCGACCGCGTCCGTGCCGTCCGAGGCCGCCAATCAGGCGCTGAGAGCTTCCGTTCGGGCCATGGTGGAAAGCATCGACCGCAGGCGCGACCTGTTCATTTCCTAGAACCCGGTCAAAAGGGTCCTGACGGATCTGGCTCGTGCCGGAGGATACGCGGCGCTGCTCCCGGACCGCGGGAGCGCCCTCGCCAAAACCTTTCCGCGGCACGCACGCCGCTCATACGCGACTCGTCGGACCCCGTTCACGGGCCAACGAGTCGCGCGGGACGCAGCAGGCATTGACCGCCCAATCACGCACGCCCCGGGCGCGCAGTCGTCTCTATTTGTCCAGGAAATGCAATACCTCTTCTTCCCCGTCGAGGGCCGATTTAGGCTTTCCGGTGTCGGGGACGCCGAATCCAACCTGCTTGAGAAGGCTTATCCGCAGCGGCCTCGCCAATTTTTCCTCTCCGGACTTCCCCGCTTTCCACGTCGCGGTAAGCGCGTCATACCAGAGTCCTTCTCCGGCATAGATCCCGGCTGCTCCGGCGCTGCCGGCTGAGGCCACCCTCTTTTTCAGATCCGGTGAAGGCTCCTGGTACACAATACTCCCGCCGTTGTAGACATCCTTCGCGGGCTGACCGGGGTCGGCTTCCACGCTCACAAACCATTGATAAACAACGCCCGCCGAGAGCTCGACGTTGTAGTCGGCGAGCTTTATCTCCAGTATCCCGCCCTTCTTTGGAGCAGCCAACTCGGTCTTGAAGAGTGTCTGCGACTTCAGCTCGTCGTTGAGCGAAAACTCGATACGGCTGGATGTCGGTTTGGAAATATACCAGTACAGGACCGGCTGGCTCTGAGAGGTGACCCCGACGTGATCGGGAGCAAGCGCGATAAGGACCAGGGCATCCCCTTCCGCTCCGCGAACGGCCGCGGCGATACGCCCCCCGCCGGCCGGAGCGCCGCGCATCGGCGGCTTATACACCAAGGCGCTCGGCCCTGCCTGTACGGCCCCGGGCGCACCCATCCCGGCCGCTCCGGGCGCCCCCCTGCCCTCCTGCGAGAGGGCCGCGTAAGGACAGCACATGAAAGCCAGAGCAACGGCAAGGACCACACATGTAAAAGTTTGAAAACCGCGTCGCATATGTCCTCCTTAGGTTTAGAACTTGTCCGCAAATAACCTGTGAAGCGATTTTAGGAGCTATTGCCCAGTGGTATAGCTTAGAATTTCAAGCAGTCTGCATACATCTCAGGATCTACGGATGTCATTCCCGTAGCGCTTTTGGGCGGGAATCCAGTGTCTTTTCGGTCTATTGCGCAAAGCAAAACACTGGATTCCCGCCCAAAAGCGCCGCGGGAATGACGATTTTGACGACCCGAGCCGAACTTCAGTCGCACGGGTAATCTGTCATATGTGATTGGGCAGCGCCCCGTAAGGCTGTGCTACCAGTTAAACAGGTTATTTACGGACAAGCTCTTATTGTCGCAATGAGCGTCACCTATTATAGTCTACGCTTCCTTGGCGCGCAATTCATGAGAAACGGCATCGATCCGCGCCTCGCCGTCAATTTTTTCTTCACTCGTTCCAACTACCTGGTAAATCTCGAGCCTTTTCCCCTTCCCCCTCAGCGCTATCGATCCAAGGTCCCTGATCCCGAATCGACTGCCGGCGTATTTCCGCGTGCTCTCCCCTATAAGAATCCTGCACGTGTTTTCGGGATCGAGGTCCTTGCTGTAACTCTCCAGCCTCGAAGCCACGTTGACGGTGTCTCCTATGACGGTATATTCCACCCGTTGCTTGCTGCCGAGACACCCCACAACCAGCCGGCCGGTGTAAATCCCCACCCGCATCCTGACGACCGGAAGGCCCTGCTCTTTCCACCTTTTATTAAGGTCTTCGAGCCGCCGCCCCATCATCATCGCGCATCGTATCGCGTTCACGGCGTCCTGACCAATCTCCTCGTCGCCCGAACGGGCCACCGGGATGCCGAAGACCGCCATAATGGCATCGCCGATATACTTGTTGACCACCCCCCCGTGTTCGAACACCTGGTTGGTCATGGCCTCCATGTATTCGTTCAGCCAGTCCATGAGCTTGCCGGGGTCTCCAAACCGCTCGGACACCGAGGTAAACCCCTTCAAATCGGTAAAGAGGACCGTGGCGATCAATTCCTGCGGGCGCGGAAGCCCTTCGTTTACGAACTGGTCCCTCTGGGCCCAGATGGCATTGGCAATGTCCTTGGACACGTTGCGCTCGAAAAGCCGCATCAATTGGGCCCGCTGCCTCTTCTCGACGGAAAGCAGGTAGAGCCTGAACGAATCCGCCGACAGCACAAACGCGAGGGCCGGAGGAATTACGGGAAGCCACACCCCCATGAGAAACAAAAGAATAGTGATGCCCGCCAGCACGGCAGGAAGCAAGACCAGAAAAAGCGCGAACCGCCGAAAGGAAGATACCCTCAACCCAACGGCGTAGCCCAGTAAACCCCATAAGACAATCCAGCCCAGCTCCTCGCGCTCGGACAGGAACCGCATGGGCTTTTGCCCGTCGAGGGCGCAGCGAAGCAACTGGCTGACCGTGGTGGCATGCAGCTCGATTCCCCATATTCTCAGCCCGTCGTCCTCCGACTTTGAAACGGGGATGAAAAAGAAGTCCCGCAGGCTCTCCGCCGTGGCGCCGACCATTATGATCTTGTCGCGAACCGCTTCGTCGGCAAAGTCGCCCGCAAGGGCCCGCGTCAGGGAGATCGAGGCAAATCCCACTTTCGCGCCCGAAAAATCCAGGAGGAACTGATACCCCTTCGCATCCATGTTGACATATCCACCCGCGTCCGCCTCGATGGGCACGAAAGTGGTCTTGCCGAACCTCAACAGTTCGGGATCCGAGGGGTCGGGCCGCGCTCCGATTCCCTGATTTTGCAGGTAAACCGACGCGAGCAGCAGCGGAAAGGAGGTATAGGATTGATTGCCGTCGTCCATAAACAGCAGGCCGCGGCGCGTAAGGCCTCCCGGGTCGAGCAGGGCGTCGCCAAACCCCACCCGGCCGCTGTCTTTCACCATGTATGGGGCGGGCACGCCGGGCGAGCTCTTATCGCCGAACTTCATGATCGTAATGACTGGGATATCCCGCGAAAACAGCTCCCGTAATTCCTCGCTGCCGGGTGGGACCTCGATATTGCGAAACAGGTCGAGGCCGATCACCCGCGGATCGTGAGCAAGGAGATTTTTGACCAGTTTTGCGAGCAGCCCGTCTTGCAGGGGCCAGCTTCCGAGTTGCTGGATATCGGGTTCCGAAATGGCGACTACCAGGATGCGGTTTTCCGGAAAGGAAATCTGGGGCTGATATTGAAGGCAGTAATCGTAGACCGCGAACTCTGTCGATTGAAGCATTCCGGCATTGCGAACCCAGATAACTCCAACGCAAATTATGGCGCTGAGAATCAAACCGATAATTGCATCGGATTTGAAGAAATCAATTCTCGACCCTGCCAACGGCGCCTACCCCTTGCACTGTTTTGGGGAAAGAGGTCCGAACCGGAAAACAACCTGATCCGAGCGTTTCGCTCCACCGACCGTTGAGGGGGTAGCCCGCCGCGACAAATTTGGCCGACTACCCCCGTCTTTTGTACCGGAATTTGATTTTCGCCACACCGGGACCGAGGAACAGCGCCTGTTTTCGAACCTGAATAAGTCCGGGCGGCCGGAAATCCCTACAACCAGTTGCCGATGAGGAGGAAGGGCGACCAATAGTATGGATGCCGGTAGCGCGCATCGTCCATCAGCTTGAGTTGCGCCGCCTGGAGCGCCTCCGCCTTGGTAACGGCGGGGTTCTTCAATTCCTTGTAGAATTCGAGCACCAGTTCCGAGGCAGCCTGGTCGTTAACACTCCAGAGGGTAGCCAGCGCGCTCCGCGCCCCGGCCTTTACGGCAACACCCGCCAGCCCGAGGGCCGCCTTGTCGTCTCCCACCGCCGTCTCGCAGGCGCTGAGGCTGAGAAGTTCCACGGGACCTCGGGAGCCGGACGGTTTCATGAGTTGATCCAACTGGTTCATGTCGATCTTGCCGTCCCAGACGAGCAGATAGGTGTCCGATCCACTGGGCGCGAAATTTCCGTGAGTGGCGATGTGCACGATCGAGTAGGGATTGTCCTTGAGGCTCGCACGGACATTGGCCCCGCTGAAACTGTTGTTTTCGAGCCGGTCGGCCCTGTAGAGGCCCTGAATTCCGTCAAGCTCGTCCTTCACGTTGGAAAGGGCGGCAAAGCCCTGGACGGATTCCGTAAGCCCGGCCGAGAGCACTCTCGTGTCCGTTCGCCGAATCGAGCGGGGGTCGGTCAAGTCGAGACTGGGCGTGACCGCCACGGCGTACTTCTCGATGAGAAACCGGCTCCCGTCGTGGAGGGCCGCAAAGGGAACCGTGCGCAGGACCCCGTCGGGCATGAATATGACGGTGTTGATCCCGCAGACGTTCAGTTCCATTTCCAGGGGTTTCACGAGCAGATTGTAAAACTTCTGGGATTCCGCAAGATAGTCCCACCTCGTCCGCCTCTGCAAGCTGGCCCGAAGGCTGTTGATGTCCTTGGAAAGCATCTGCGCGTCGATCGGGACCGTATACCTCTTGATCCCGGAACACGAACTCAGGATAAGCTCGATGCGTTGCGGGAAAATGAGTGCGTAGACAACCGCCGTGTCCTTCGGAACATCTTTCAGGCGTGTCTTGTGTGTCTGGTCTACCACAATGCCGGCGTCCTGGAAGTATTCCTGAAGCTCGGCCGTCTTCATCAACTCGATCGCCTCGCGCGCCTGGGGCAGCGACGCCTGTTGGAGCAGCAGGTCGGCGGCCTCCTTGAAGTTCACAACGGCGTTTTTGAAGTCGCCGCTCTTCTGGGACGCAAGCCCCTGCTCCTTGAGCTGGCCGGCAGACATCCCCAGGGTAAGGGAAGTCGGTTGCGAAGCGCCAGCCAGGATGCCGCCGGTCCCTGTCTGCACATCCGTATCCAGGGGCGTCGTGGACGGAGTGTTCAGGGTGGTCTGCGTGGCGGTCAGGCTGGCCTGAATGGACGTGACCAAATTGCTGGTCACATCGATTTCCGGGGTGGGAGGCGCAACCGAGAAGAGGAAGCCGTCGCCGCTTTCCTTCGCGGGCGTCGGATAGGGAGAACTGAATTGGGTGAAAGCCGGGACGAGACCGTCCGCGGTAACGTGACTCGAATCCGGCGTGTAAAGCAGCCAGTCTCCGTCATTGGCCACCAGCGCGGAAGCCCCGGCGGTATTTGTGAAGTGTCCCAGCGTCGCAAGCGTGATGTTTCCATCCGCCGTAAGGACACCCTCGAGCTTTATCCCGTTGCTCCCGCTTCCGGTGTTGAGAATAGTGACGTTGTTGGGAAAATTATTGGGCCATCCCGCCGCCCCAATCAATATGGCCCCCGTACCCTCGGTGCTCCCGATGGTGGTGCTGGAAAAACCGCTGAATACCTGACCCTCGCCCGAAAACAGGCTTGCCGGAAGGACCAAGTTGTCCTTGAAATTGGCTCCAATATTGATGAGCGCCGGGTCGGGGCCAACTGCGATCGGGGTGGATGCGTGTTCGGGTTTAATGGTCAGCGTCCCGGACGATTGATAGGATCCACCGGAAAAAAGCATGGAGTCGCCAATGAGGGTGATGTTGCTCGACGATGACGGCACGGCCGTTCCGGCGGCCTGGCCGACGTTGGCTCCAACGCTCAGGATCGACTGGTTGTTGATCCCGACGCCCTCGCTGCCCTGGATGGTGATGGGGCCGCTGTTCGCGAGGACATTGTTGCCGATGAGCAGGACCCCCGCATTGTCAACCGAAGAGCCCGAGCCTCCCTTGCCGATAAGAGTGATGCCGCCGCCGTTGGTTGCCTGGATCGTCGAACCATTCAAGAGCACAAGACCGGCGGAATCGGAAGAAGCGGTGGATTGGCTCGAATCACCAACGATCGTGATTGCCGAGGCGGTGTTGTTTGCTGATTGTATCGTTACGGTATTCGTGCTGCCGCCGACCCATTGACCGGGGGCCAGGACGACGCCGCCGTTGAGGGCCGACTCCGACGCCAATGCGCCAACGCCGGTAATGGAAATCTTTCCGCTGCCGGAGTCAATTAGCGTATCGCCGCCGGTGCTCTCTCCCGGGACCACGGCGAGCACCACGCCAAAAGAACCGGTGCGCCCGAACTGGCCTTCACCGGGCACAGCCGCTCCCTTGCCCTTGAGGGTAATGTCGCCGCCCTCGGAAAGGAGCTGCGCGTTGACAAGCGTAATTCCGCTGCTGAGGTCGCCCAAGCCGTCCTTGCCCTGGGCAAAGCCGGTATTGATGTCGGTTCCGCCGCCAAGCGTTATGTTCCCGCCGTGGCTGTTGATCTTCGATCCGGGGGCCATGAGGATCGAGCCGCCCTCATTGCTGAAGTTGCTCCACAGCACCACATTGAGCGCGGAATTATTGCCGCCCGTCGAGGCGTCGATTGACGTGAACGGATTGAAGAGGATATCCGAATCGGCCTTGAGGGTCAGGGTCTTCGCCCCGCCGAGGTCGCTGTTGGTGTTGATGGAATCGATGAGCGTGATGTTCCCGTTGCCGCCGCTGCCGCCGTGGGTCAGGATGGTGACGTTGCCCTCTTTCAGCCCGGCCAGGATGGTGGCGGGCGAGATCATGCCAAGGGATGAGGGAGGATCATACACGCCTCCCGTCAAAGTGCCGGAGCCGTAATTCGATATCATGATCTGCGATGGATCGAGCAGCCAGGTACCCGCCTGCCCGTTCGGGGCAAAAGTGGTGACCGATCCGGCGGCTATGAGCACATCCCTGCTCGATGTTTCCACCTGCCCGCCGTTTCCCCACAGCGCCCCTCCCTTGGCCGAAATGCTTCCCTGGAAGTTGGTGTAGTTCTCCGACCACAACGCCACTGTGCCGCCGTTTCCCTCTTTGATGGCGTCGGCGAAAATGTTGGCCCCGGGGGCCATGTAGACGGCATTGGCGTTGTGGATCTTCGAGTCCGCGCCCTGCCAGCCGCCCCCTATATTAACCGTGCCTCCTCCGGAAAAGCCCGAGGCGTCAATCGAGCTTCCCGCCAGCAACCCGACCTTGTCTCCCGTCATGGTCACCGTCCCGCCGGTCTCGCCGGCGTTCTTCCCACTGGCGCTGATCGTTCCCGAGTTCGAGACAATCCCCTGGCTTCCGCCATCGAGAACGATGACGCCGTTTTTATCGGTTATGCTGTTGGCTTCGATAACGCCGGTATTGTTAACCACCGTCGCCATGAGGTCCCCGGCAGCCTTCGCGGTCATGAACACCTGGCCGCCGTCGGCCTTGATCGCCCCGCTGTTTCCGACCGCCGCGTTAAGGGCCGTTTCATCCACCGACACCTTGATGAGACCGTCCCCGACAAAGTCAAGGGCCACCCTGTTCCCGGCGGCAAGGGCAACGCTCCCCTTGGGGGCGGTTATGGTCCCCTGGTTTGTCACTTGCGGCGCAATCAGCGCAACCACCCCGTAGTCCGCGGTGTTGATAATCCCCTGGTTGACGATCCCACCGGTTATGCCGCTGACGTTGAACTGGTAGTGCCCGCTCAGAAAGTCCTCGTCCGAGAGGTGCAGGCTCGATGCAACGATCCCCCCCACATCGACGCGAGCCGTCGAGCCAAAGACGATTCCGCTCGGGTTCAGCAGGAATACCTGGCCGTTTGCCTTGAGAGACCCGAATATCTGGCTCGGGTTTTGATCCAGGATCTTGTTTAGCACGACACTCGAGGAGTTCGGCTGAACGAAGGTGACGCCCGCATTCTTGCCGATGTTGAAGGTATCCCAGTTTGCAATCATTTTGTTTTGCTGCTGAGTAACCGTCATCTGGCTGCCCGAGACGCTGATGTTCCCCTTGCCGGCCGTGATGTGCCCTCCAGTTGGGAGGGCCCCGGGATCGAGCGCCCCCGCGGGCAGGGCGCCGACCGCAACAGAGGCAAGAAGCACGGCCGAGAAGAGCGCACAGGAGACGAAACTCCTCTTTCCGCTCATCTTCTCGGCAAAAGCCATCCAAACCTGCCTCGCGGCAATCCAGACCAGAAGATCAATACGGCTCATTTCAAACTCCTTAAAGTGCGATCTAAAACATGACTAACGCCTGAATCCAGAACCGGTTGTCCTCGCTTTGCCCATCGGCATCGGTGCCGTTCAGGCTCCTGCCGGGGTTTGTGCCGATCTTGGCGGCCCATGCCGCCCTGATTGTATAGACGCCCGGTTTGTTAAGGTTCAAGCCGATGCCGGCGCCGGAAATGCTGTAGGAATTTTCATTGTCGAAAGCCGTCCCCGAATTCGTCCACGGGACCTCATGCAAACTGGTCCAGCCCAGATCGTAGAACCCGACCAGTTGCGGAAATCCCAGTTTCCAGACCTCGGGAAAATCGTAGCGGAGTTCCGTCGTAAAGATCCCGCCGCCATCCCCCGACGCCTCGCCGATCGGGTAGGCGCGCACGCCGTTCGGGCCTCCGAGGATGAACTTCTCGGAGGAATCAAGGTTATCCAGAGACTGCTGGCCGGTAACCGAGACGAAGAGGCTCAGCCTGTCATAGACCTTCTGCAGCCGGCTGGCCCCGAACGTGAACTTGCCGTATGTGCCGTCGCTCCTTGCCGTGAGTGAATCCGCCAACGCGTCGGCCCCCACTCCGGACAGGCTGAGCACTCCGCCGGTCAGGCCGGCGGTCCCCGTGTTGTAGCCGCCGCCGAACCAGGTATCGAGCAGATCGCCATAGAGGAGGACGCTCCCGGAGTTTGTGCGCTTGTCGTCGATCCTCTCGCCGAGCGCGTCATCCCACAGATGTTTCCAATCGTAGCGCACGCCCGTCCAAAGGTTGGCCGTGCGGCTCCTCGTGATGGGGTAGTTCAGGGCAAGATCGACCACCCTCGAACCGCCCTCGAGATCCAGCGGAATCAGGTCATTGTCGAGCGTATAGCGCATTTCGCTGTAAGAAACCCCGGCCGTCATGCCGCGGTATCCAATCGGGATGCTGTAGCCCGCCTGTCCGTACTGGTAGTTCGGATTGTCGGTCGAATTGAGGCTTATCTGGTCCGCCCACCCGAAGGGGTCATTTATCTGGACGAGTCCGCTCCCACGCCATGTCCCGGTGAAGCGGGAGCCGTAGTTGTCCCCCCACGCTTTGGCGCTCACAAGCGGTCCTTCCTTGGCGTCCACCACGAGCCGCGCCGTCTCCTTGGCCTCTCCGGGTTCGAAGGTCGAGCTGGCCCGGATACCGGGAAGGTCGTTCATGAGAAGAAGCGCCCGCGCGATATCCTGCTGCTTGGCCGCTTCCCCCTCCCGCACCAATGGCTCGGCCATTTTGCGCAAACGGTCCTCGCTGATTCGAAGGTTCTCTCCCCGGATGCGCGGAGCGCCTTCGACTTTTCCCGCGATGACGGCAATCTCGACGATGCCGTCTTTTATCTCCTGCTTGGGTACGTAGGCGCGGGCCAGGAACCAGCCCTTTTTCTGGAGATGCTTCGTTACCCGGTCCGCAAGCCTCTTAAGACCGGTAAGTCCGAACTGCTTCCCGACGGCGTCCTTCAGGAGCTCGCTCAGCTCGGCTTCCGTGGCAAGGCCCTCGATTCCCGTGAACCGG
The DNA here is from genome assembly GCA_049300095.1 of Syntrophobacteraceae bacterium. GTDB lineage: Bacteria > Desulfobacterota > Syntrophobacteria > Syntrophobacterales > Syntrophobacteraceae > SbD1. Next base: position 701 of record JBAQYM010000130.1, on the reverse strand, counting down.
AACCCCCTGACCAAAAACTTCACGCCGGTCTCTTGTAGCTGTTCACGCTCCTTCTCAGGGGCCTCCCAGGGAGACATGCGCTCCAGCCCGCGCGGCTGGGTCTTCTGCTGTTCCTGAAGGAGCGTGCCGGCGTCGGGTCGGACCTGCGGGAAAGCATTTCCGGAGTTTATGAGAAGAAAAATGAGAGCAATTAAGACGGTCCTAACCGATGTTGCCATAATTCGATTCAAGGTAGCCCCTCCTTGGATGAATTTGGATTCCGACTGCCGCGCCTGAATGTCCGGCTCAATAATTTAGAATCCGATAACTCGCGCCTTTTCCCGAAATCGCAAAGGGGTGGTCACGGGGACCAAGCCCTCACCGTGGAAAAAATGGGTGGATTCCAACCGCGCGAGATCAGCCCTTTTCATTGATTTATCTAAAGATTTCACGTGAGAGATTAGTCGTTGGATACTACATTAAACGCGGGAATTATGCACGTAGATTCGTAACTGCCCCGCCATCCCGCAAGCAAGCGCCGACTTGTGGGGCAACGGTTCAGCGTGGAGACGCGGTGGGGCGGCTGAGCATACGGGCTGTTGCTCAAATGCAAAAGTGACGGCAGGTGTGGCCAAAACAGGGCGGAGGTCTCCCCTCCCTTGGCGGGAGGGGCAGGGGGAGGGGGTCGTAAGTACTTGAAAATTCAACACCCTCCCCTAACC
>JBAQYM010000129.1:0-17442 GCA_049300095.1 Syntrophobacteraceae bacterium | reverse complement strand
CCTACGCTACTTAACCCAACCTACGCTACTTAACCCAACCTACGCTACTTAACCCAACCTACGCTACTTAACCCAACCTACGCTACTTAACCCAACCTACGCTACTTAACCCAACCTACGCTACCGCGTTACAGACTGTCCGAATGCGATCCCGCCTCCGACCAGCGTCATGACCGCGCGGCCCCGCACCTTCCGCCCGTTGAACGGGCAGTTCCTGCTCTTCGATCTGAAGCTGGCGACATCTATCACATATTCGGCGTCGGGGTCGATTACCGTGAGATCGGCGGCCGCGCCCTTGCGAAGTGTTCCAAAAGGAATATTCAAAATTCCCGCCGGGTTGCACGAAATCTTGGAAATCGCCTGCAGCGGGGAGAGAACGCCCTCGCGAACGAGCCCCAGGATGAGCGGAAGCGAGGATTCCAGGCCGATCATGCCGTTCGAGGCATATTCGAATTCAAGGTCCTTCTCGACCGCGCTGTGCGGGGCGTGGTCGGAGGCGATGGCGTCCAGCGTTCCGTCGGCAAGTCCTTCCTTTATCGCAAGAACGTCTTGGGCGGTCCTCAGGGGCGGGTTCACCTTGTAGACGGGGTCGAATCCGCCGATAAGCTCATCTGTCAGGGTAAAATAGTGAGGGGCGGTTTCCGCGCCGACGAGCACTCCCCGCCGCTTGGCGCGGCGGATGAGTTCCACCGATCCCGCCGTGCTGACGTGGGCAATGTGCAGGCGGCCCCGCGTGAGCTCGGCAAGGAGCAGGTCGCGGGCGATCATCACCTCTTCGGCCGCGCCGGGGATACCCCGCAACCCCAGCCGGGTGGACACCGACCCCTCGTTCATGAGCCCGCCGCCCGACAGGTCGGCATCCTCGCAGTGGCTGATCACAAGCATGTCGAATGTTTTGGCGTATTCGAGCGCGCGCCGCATAAGGAGCGCATTCATTACCGGCTTGCCGTCATCGGATACCGCCACGGCGCCCGCATCGCGGAGTTCGCCGTATTCGGCGAGGTTTTTTCCTTCGAGCCCCCGGCTGATCGCCCCCACGGGGAAAACGCGGCAGGAGCCCAGGTCTTTGGCCCTTTCCAGTATGAATTGCGTGATCGCCGCGCAGTCGTTAACCGGGTGCGTATTGGGCATGCAGGCAACAGAGCTGAATCCGCCCGCAACCGCCGCCGCCGTTCCGGTGGCGATCGTTTCCTTGTATTCCTCGCCGGGTTCGCGAAGGTGGACGTGCATGTCGATAAGGCCGGGGACGATCCACTTGCCGCCCGCGCGGACCTCCTGGACCCCGGAAGAAAAATCCGTTCCCAATACAATTGCGGGTCCGATTTCGGCAATCCTGCCGTCGAGAACGAGAACGTCGGCGACCTGGTCGAATTCCCGCGCGGGGTCAAGTACTCGGCCGTCTCTGAAGATGAAGGCGCCTGAATCTGCATTCGGTTTCATCGTGGCTCCGAATAAGGAGAGGGCCGGATTGAAGGTCCGGCGTCGTGTGTGTTTATCTTTGCGCCAGCAGGTAGAGCAGGGCCATTCTCACCGCGACCCCGTTGGTAACCTGGTCGAGGATGACGGAATGCGGCCCGTCGGCCACCTCGGGACTGATTTCGACTCCCCGGTTCATGGGCCCCGGGTGCATGATGAGGACATCGGGTTTGGCCTTCGCGAGCCGTTGGAGGTTTACGCCGAAATAAGTCGCGTACTCCCGAAGAGAGGGCAGAAGCATCTGTTGCTGGCGCTCTTTTTGGAGGCGCAAAACCATGATGACATCGGCATCGGGGATGCAATGGTCGAGGCTGTGGGACACTTCGGCCCCCATGGCCTCGATTTGCGGCGGAATCAGGGTGGTCGGCCCGCACACGACGACCCGGGCCCCCATTTTCGGCAGCCCCCAGATGTTTGACCGGGCAACGCGGCTGTGAAAGATGTCGCCGACTATGACGACGTTCAAACCGTCCAGCCGCTTCTTATGTTCGATCATGGTAAGCATGTCGAGCAGGGCCTGCGAAGGGTGCTCGTGCATGCCGTCCCCGGCGTTGATTACCGACGCGGTGGTCTTTTGCGCCAGCATTTGTGGCGCCCCGGATGCGGAGTGCCTGACGACGAAGACGTCGGGACGCATGGCTTCGAGATTTTTGAGGGTATCGAGGAGCGTTTCCCCCTTGACCATCGAGCTGGTCGACCCCGCTATGGAATAGGTGTCGGCGCTCAGACGCTTGGCGGCGATATCAAAGGAAGTCCGAGTCCGGGTGCTCGGCTCGTAGAAAAGGTGGACCACCGTCTTGCCTCTAAGGGTGGGGACCTTCTTTATGGCCCTCGTGTTGATTTCCTTCAGCGACTGGGCCAACTCCAGGATGTGCTCGATCTCGCTCACCTCCAGGTCGCGAATTCCCAGAAGGTCTTTCCGGTTGAACCCCATGGCAGTTCCTCATGATTTGCGGTGGGACCGGCCGTCGAACAGCGGGGGTTGCGTCCGTGGCCGGGGCGTGCAGGCGGCTGCGGCCTTCGATGGCTTACGTTTCAACCGCTAAATCTAGCACGACATGAGATTTCGATGGTAATCCAAAATCGAGTGTTTTCCTAAAAAATGCTCCGCGAAATGCCGGGACCGGCAAAAGTACGCAAAATGGCCCCTTGAGGGTTATTTTGTGCTGAAGCTTTTGAGGATTTGATATTATAATACAACAAAGCAGTCCGTACCGGTTGCGGTTTCCATTGCGCCTTTGCATGAGTTGGCGTCGGCACTAAATGGGACCGCAGTTTTATTTTAGAAAGGAGCAGGAATGACGAGGGTCCCCATCACCAGAGAGGGTTACGAACGGCTGAAAACCGAATTGGCGCGGTTGCAAAAGGAAGAAAGGCCCACGGTTATCAAGGCGATCGAAGAGGCCAGGGGCCATGGAGATATCAGCGAGAACGCCGAATTCGAGTCGGCCAAGCAAAAGCAGAGCCTGATCGAAGGGCGTATCCAGGAACTGTCGGACAAAATCGCGCACTCCCAGATCGTGGAACTGCCCGAAACGGTGGATGGGAAAGCCATTTTTGGGTGCCAGGTGATCGTTGAAGACCTCGAAACCCGCGAGGTCAGCACCTACCGGCTGGTCGGCCCCTACGAGGCCGACGTGCAGGCCGGCACAATTTCGGTTATATCCCCTCTTGGCAAGGCCCTCATCGGCAAGGAGGAAGGCGACGAGATAAAGGTCCAGACGCCGAAGGGAGTACGCAATATCGAAATTCTCGAAATTCAGCCCTGAACCGCGTTCCAAAAGCTGCTTTTCTGAGTGATGGCTCCAGCGAGCCCCTCATTCCATGCATTCCACACCGTCCATGCATTCCACACCGTGATGTGACCCCCGCCGATGTCCCCGGACCGAGCGGGGTTTTTCTTTTGCCATGCCTTGAAAGGACCCGGACGGTCTGTCGAAGAGGCCTCCCGCGGGTGCGTGGATCGCGTGTTAGGCGGCCACCCATTGCATGCCGTCAGCGATTCCGGCAGGTCACAAAGCCGGTCAACCGCGCTCGAACCGGGCGACCCGCATAACTTCTGTTTGTCAGACTCATGAATTTAACGACCTGCCGCCTATCCGCCAGCCATTCCACTACAGGCGCCACTGCCTAAGTGTAACCGCCCGCTGCAAATAGCGCATACAACATGATATGCATTCCCTCTCAGAATCGCATTATTCCTTAATTGCCTTTCTCGGATAGATGGATACAATAAATTGAGCTGGAGCGTCTTGCTCCTATCCCCGACGCGAAGGAGTAGCACGAGAGCATGAAAATCCTCAAGCAGCCCAAAGCGGTGCTCTTACTCATTATAATCACGCTGGCCGCGTGCACCGGAGTGTCCGGCGGATTTCAGTCCAAACTCAGCGGCGGCAACACCGTTGACAGTAATATGCCGGCATTCGAAAACCGTCTGGATACCGATCATTTCGTGCTGAGGTGGACCAACAGGAGTTCGCATACCGCGGACAACATAAGCGACCCCGCGGTGGTGAAGCAAACCGCGGGTTATCTCGAGACCGCCTGGGGCAAATACACCGAACTGTTCGGCAGGACGCCGCATACCGCTCCCGGTAAGGACAAGGTCGAAGTCGTTTTCAGGGATTTCGACTGCTACGGACTCGCGGACCCTCCCGACGGGCCGATCCAGTTCAACGCCCACGCATGGATGAAAAATCCCGGCATTCGACAGCCCACCTCGGCCCATGAGTTGTTTCATAAGATGCAGTATGCATATGGGTATAAGACGGGATGGAGTCCGAAAAAGCCATACCTCTGGTTTACCGAGGGCACGGCGGCCTGGGCCGAGGTGTATGTCTGGGGGAGGGTCAGCCGCACCTGCAAGGTGGATGAGATATTCAAGGATACCAAGCTCGACCTCTACGAGGCCGACGATATGGCCATGCCCTTCTGGATCTATTTCGTTTCGGGAAACCGTGAGGAACCCAACCACAAGCTCATGGTGAAGCTGTTTGAAAAATGCGAGCAACTAAAGGATGAGAAGCGGGCGTTGAACGAGGTCATTCAGGAATACTACGGCCCGCCGGAAAAGTTTTTCGCCGCATTTAGCAAAGACCGCAAAAAGGGCTTCTGGACCGAGACATGCAGTGTGCCCTACCGGTGCATTTTGGGGCCCGATGGGAAAGATATGGTGGATAAGGTCAAAAACATCCAGAAGAAAGGCAAGAACGGCTGAGTCGGCTCCGGCCGCAATGTCATCGAATCGCGCACAAATCCCGGTATCTCGAAAGCAGGCGCCGGGATTTTTTTTGTGCCCCGAACACAGATTCTTTAAAACTGCAAGTCCCCGCCGGAATAATCCCACCTGGCGCTGCCCCTTTATCGCAATCCCATCCGTAACTATAGTTATCGGTGTTACAGTTGCCGCCCTCATCGCGTACTGCGGGCTCCGGGGCCGTTACGGGCACAGGATGCCGAAATTACCACGAGGGCGGGCGGAGGAGATCGTCACGTCGGCCGGAAACGGCTGCAATCGGTCAGGAGGCGGACGGGACTTGCTGTTATGCGCCATATGCGATCACTGCGGGAAACGGGACGGCTGATGAAGCACTGGGCGGGGATTTTTGCTTGTTGTATGATATTGCTCGCCGCCGGCTGCGGGCTTTTCGCGGCGGAGCGGGGCCATGCGTCCGATGCGGTCTTTAACGACGCGCAGCGCGCACGCATTGAAAGGGTCGTCAACGAGGGGCCCGGCCCGATGCAGGACCAGCCCGTCGGGGAACAGGAGAATTCCGGCCTCGATATGGTTTTGAGGATCCTGGGGATCTTTCTTGGCGGAATTGCCCTAAACCTTACCCCATGCGTTTATCCGCTCATTCCCGTGACCATCTCCTATTTTTGTGGGAAATCGTCCTGCGATACTGATGGGCGCTCATCGGACGTTGTGTTCCACGCCCTTCTCTACATCGCGGGGCTTGCCTTCATGAACTCGATGCTGGGCGTTCTCGCGGCGCTCTCCGGGCAACTGATCGGTGCCGTGCTGCAAAACCCGATTACTATCATCGTGGTTGCCGCCATCCTGGTTTTTTTTGCATCGAGCATGTTCGGCTACTGGGAATTCCGGCTCCCGGGCGCGGTTACCGGCGTTGCCGCGAAGAATTATGCCGGATACTTTGGAAGCCTTTTTATCGGCCTGACCGTGGGACTTGTCGCGGCCCCCTGTATCGGCCCTTTTGTGGTGGGGCTTCTGGTTTGGGTGGCAGGCACCGGAAACCCCTGGTTCGGGTTCCTGGTTTTTTTCACCCTGAGCCTGGGAATGGGGCTGCCTCTTTTCGTGCTGGCGCTCTTGTCCGGCCGCATCCAGCGTCTTCCCCGTTCCGGCGAATGGATGCTCTGGGTGCGCAAGGTCATGGGCTGGGTCCTTGTCGGTATGGCCGCTTTTTTTGTCAGGTCTCTTCTCTCCGATACGGGGGGGACGGCGCTGCTTGCCGTGACCGCTCTGGCGGCCGGTGCTCACCTGGGGTGGATCGATTCGAGCACGGCGGGATTTCGTGCTTTCGGCTGGATCAAAAAGGCCGTGGGGATTCTCTCGGTCGGTGTGGCCGCGGCCCTCGCGCTGTCCCTAGTGATGCAAGGCGGTGGGGTCCGGTGGCAGCCGTATTCCGAAAAGACCCTGGCGGAAGCCACGATGTCCGGCAAGCCGGTCATCGTGGATTTTTCCGCTGACTGGTGCGTCCCGTGCCGGCGTATGGAAAAGTATACATTTCACGACAGTTCGGTGGTTGAGGCCGCGGAAAAATATTTCGTGATGATAAAGGTGGACCTCACGCACAGCGCGGACAAGGAAACGGAAAACGTCGTGCGCCGCTACAGCGTTCGGGGGGTGCCGACGGTGCTTTTCCTGAAACCGGGGGGAGAAGAGAGAAAGGATTTGCGGGTGCTCGAATTCCGGGACAAGGACCGTTTTCTGGCCGCGATGGAGGAGTTGAGAAAAAGCGATGCCGGCCCGGATGGGCAAGTGGGCGGGACCCCCTAGGCGCTAACTTATGGACTCGTGAGGAGCAGCGTAAATCCAGGCGCCCATGCCCTGAAAGGGCTCCACAGCTCAGCCCAGGGTCAGGACCGCGCTTCGCGGGACGCCACCCTGGGCTGAGATATGCAGCCCCGCTGGGGCAAAAAACCAAAACCGACTTTAGGTTAGCGCTTATGGGGGCGGGACCCCCTAGGCGCTCACCTCGGAAGAACACCTTTCGGGATACCGGCAACCGGGTGTGGGAGCGGCTTGCAGCCGCGATGCCCGGACAGCCGAGTGTGGGAGCGGCTTTCAGCCGCGATGCCCCTGATCCCGCTTCCCGGCGGCGAAGTGGCTGGAGCCCGGATCGCGGCTGCAAGCCGCTCCCACGGCAGAAGAGGGAAGGCGGTCCGACCCGGTCCCCGCGCGATCAGTCGCCGGCGGGAGCTTCGGGGTCTTTTAGCGCCTTGAGGCTTCCGATCACGTCCATGACGGCTTCCGCCCTTGCCCTCGGCTCATCGAATCCGTGCTTGTACTGGTACTCGAGAAAGAGGTCGATGGTCCTCTCGATGATCGTCTTTAGCTGCTCCGAAGTGATCACAAATTTAGCCATAAAACGTTTCTCCACCTCAAAAGAGGGCCCCGGACCCTGGAAGAGGGTGATTCCCGGACAACCGGCATACAAAACCGCGGTGCTGAAAGTCTAAATTGTGTATGGAATTATAGACACTATTCAGGCCGGGCGTCTTCAATTATTTTGCGCGGACGGGACCAATCTTTATTTCGATAAATCTCTCCATTTCGTCTAATATTTGCATTGAAATTCGAGCGGGAATAAGTTCATCTCAGCGCTACGGCGCCCAGTCCCGGCGGGGGCTGAATACTCAAGGACATTCGCGGCTGCCGGTTAGTTTAAAAATAAGCTCATAGCACGATTTTGCGGATATTTCGTAACGGGGGGTCCTCGATAATGGCGGTGGAACGAAAATGCAGGGTCGGCATCCTGTTGCTGGTGGCGATCATGTGGATCGGGTTCTCCGGAACGGGCAGTTGGGGCGACGTGGAGTCGAAGGCCCCGATCGTCGTGTTCGAGGTGCCTTACTTTACGATCCCTGACCGGATCGACCTTTGCGGCGAAACGGTCCCGCTTGACTCCACCGATGTCCGGGAAAGGTTCGACCGGGAGTTTACCTCGATAGTCTACAGCCACGGGAAGGTTTATCTCTGGCTTAAGAGGATGGAGCGCTATTTCCCGTGGGTCGAGAGGGAGCTTGCCGCCAAGGGGCTTCCGGACGACCTCAAGTTCGTAGCCGTGGCGGAGAGCGATCTGTCGTTGACGGCGGTCTCATCCGCCGGCGCTGCCGGACCGTGGCAGTTCATGCCGCAGACGGCAAGCTCCTACGGAATGAACCAGACCGCGACCGTCGACGAGCGCTACGATTTCGAGACATCGGCTTCCGGGGCGTTTAAATACCTCAAGAACCTGCGGGGAATCCTCCCAAACTGGACGCTTGCCGTCGCGGCCTACAACTGCGGAGAAGGGCGCGTCCAGGACGAGATGCGAAAACAGAAGACAAACAGCTACTATAACCTTCGGCTCCCAAACGAGACCGAGCGATATGTTTTCCGCATCCTGGCAATCAAAGAGGTGCTGAGCAACCCCACAAAATACGGCTACAACCTGCCCAGGGGCGCGGGGTATCCGCCTCTCGCGGTCGAAAAGGCATCCATCAGTCTGCCGGGACCGATTACGGTGGCCGCGGCCGCGCAGGCCGCCGGCATTTCCTACCGCGAGATGAGGGTGCTGAATCCGTTTCTCATTTCGGATGTTATCCCGAAGGGGAACATTACGCTCAAGGTCCCGGAGGGCAGGGGGAAAGAGTTCGAAAAGAGAATCGCTGCCCTGAAAGCCGCGTACAAGCCCGTCCTGATTCTCCACAAGGTCGGCAAGAAAGACACGCTCGATGGGATTGCCAAGAGGTACAATGCCTCGGGGCAGAACATCTGCGAATGGAACAAGATAAAGAACCGGAAAATCCGCCTGGGACAGGTGCTCAAGATTTACAAGTGAACGCGGGATGCGCGAATTCCGTGAACAGTGAAGAGAGAGCAGTGAAGAGGTGCGGTAACCCGGGTGATCGAGATTTACAGGCGAACGTAAAATGCAAAAAAAGTATCTCGGCGCTTCGATTTCGCCGGAGCGGCATCCGGCCGCGGCGCCTCCCGGCCAAAACCGGGCCTGTGGGGCCGCTGATGCGCTTGGAGCCTCGATTTGCGGTTCTATTAAATGCCTTGACATCCCCGGTTTCGAGAACTACCATGTCGGGCTTGAGAAAGCTTAAAAAGTCAATCATTTTGGTGAAATATGAATGATTACCGCAAATTCTCCGAGCTTCTGTGCCAGAGCCGCTACGCCGTGGCGCTGACCGGCGCGGGGATATCGGTCGAAAGCGGAATACCGGATTTCAGGAGCAGCGCCGGACTGTGGTCGCGCTACGATCCGAACGAATACGCCTACATCGAGTCTTTTCGCGCAAATCCCGGCAAGATCTGGAAAATGCTCGCGGAAATGGATAAGCTCCTTGCGTCCGTGCGGCCCAATACGGCACATGTCGTCTTGAGTGAGCTCGAAAAGCTCGGCATCATGAAGACGGTGGTGACGCAGAATGTCGACAGTCTCCACCAGCGTGCGGGCAGCGTCAACGTGGTTGAATTCCACGGACACTTCCGGAGCTTGCACTGCGATACCTGTCTCAACATGCGCATGAGAGAGGAAATCGAGATGGATTCTCTTCCTCCGCTGTGTTCGTGCGGGGGAGCGCTTCGGCCCGATATAGTGTTCTTTGGCGAGGGGATACCGCACCCGGCTTATGCGAAGGCCATCGAGGCGGCCCAGAGATGTGACCTGATGCTGATTATCGGGACTTCCGCAAGCGTGGCGCCCGCCTCCCAACTTCCGCTCATCGCCAAACGGGCGGGGGCCCACCTGCTTGAAATCAATACGGTTGACACCGAACTTTCTAACGGGATCACGGATCTGCACATCAGGGGGCCCGCCGGGGTGGTGCTCGGCAAGATTTTCGAGTTTGTGAACGATGTGCGGTCTCAATCAGAGGAATGGAACTGATGCTAATGCTGCTTTTTTCAGGAATTGTTTATGCCGCCCCCGACGGTATTCCCTACCAGCGGACGGGAGATTCCGTCGTCGATATGATTTTCAACGCCGGACCGATGGTAAAATTCGTCCTGCTGATTCTTCTGGGCCTGTCCGTCGCGTGCTGGTGCATCATCTTTCTCAAGTACCGGTTGGTCCGCCGCGCCAACCGCGAGTCGGAACGCTTCATCGAGCTTTTCAGGCAGAGGAAGAACTACTCGGCCCTCTACCGCGATAGCGAACCGCTCGAAGACAGCCATCTCGCGCAGATTTACCGCGTCGGCTACGCGGAGCTGAACAGGCTTGGAAAATCGCTTGAAACCAAAAACTTGCTCGAAATGTCGACCAACCCCGAGACCCTCATCGAGAATGTCGAACGCGCGATACAGGGCGGCATGAGCTCCGAGCGGCAGCGCCTGGAGCGCTATTTGCCCCTTCTCGCCACAACCGGCAGCACGGCCCCGTTTATCGGCCTTTTCGGCACGGTCTGGGGCATCATGACGAGCTTCCAGGAAATCGGGCTCAAGGGCGCGGCAAACCTCGCGGTGGTTGCCCCCGGCATCTCCGAGGCGCTCGTTGCCACCGCCATCGGCCTGGCCGCCGCCATTCCGGCTGTTGTCGGATACAACCACTTCTCGACCCGCATACGGACGATCGATAACGAGATGAGCCACTTTGCCGCCGATCTGCTCAACATGCTCAAGCGCGATCTCATGCGCAAGGGCCGGCAGGAGGAATCGTACGCGGCGGCTTCGGAACACAGGTTGGCGGTCCAGGACTAGGGAGCGCGGAGAGGACGGCGGCGTATGCAGACAAATGGGAACGGCAATAACGGGATGGTGTCGGAGATTAATGTAACGCCCCTTGTGGACGTTATGCTCGTCTTGCTCATCATATTCATGGTAACGGCCCCGATGATGACCCAGGGCGTGGATGTCAAATTGCCCGAGAGCTCGGCCCCGGCAATCCCTTCCGAGGAGGAACGCCTGGTGGTCACCGTGACCCAGGACCGACAGGTTTATATAAACGATAATGTGGTGGACCTCAAAGAGCTTGAGACGAAGCTCTCCGCCATCACCCAGAACCGGCAGGACCGCAAGGGCGTGTTTTTGCGCGCCGACGAGAAGCTGCCTTACGGATACGTGATGGAGGTAATGGGGACGATCAGGCAGGCCGGCATAGACCAGATCGGCATGGTGACGGACCCGATGAAGGGCCCGCCGAAGAGCGCGCCGGGCAAGGCGAAGGGCAGGAATTGAGCCTTTGCGCGTCCTTACGGCAAGAGATGACGCTGAAGTGAGCGAGGGGAGATAGCGGGATGGAACCCTTGACACTGAATCGACGAAAAGTTTCGAGAAACGAGATGATCACCGGGGTGGGCGGCTCGTTCCTGGTGCATATCCTTGCCTTCGCAACGGCCTTTATCGCCGTGTGGACGATGCCGCACAAGCCGATCAAGCCGCCGTTCTGCACGGTGAACCTCGTTTCTTTAAAGGACCTCGGGACCGGGAATTCCGAACCGAAGGGCGTCCCCAAAGGCTCGGAGGAGACAAAGGCGCCGGAGGCCCCGAAATCTTTCGCGCGGACGGCCGAGAAATCGGGTCCCGTGCTTCCGGTAAAGCGTCTCCACCTCGACGAATCCCCCAGGAGGCAGGAAATTCCGATAAAGAAGATGGAGCCGAAGGAGGCGCCCAAGATGGCGGAGACGCCGCAGAGCCTGTCGGCCATCGAGAAGAATCTCGATAAGCTGATCGTAAAGCCCAAGGTGACGCCCCGCACGCAGGCGGCTTCCGATGCGGCGCAGGAAGCCCCGTCGAGACCTGCGGCCCAGGAACCCGTCGCGCCGCGTATCGGCAGGACTGCGGTTACCGAGAGCGCGCCCCGCGGCTCGGCAAGCGGCAGCACTGACGCCGGGGCAAGAGGGACCGCCCAGGGCAGCATTGCGGGCAGTCCCGAGGGAAGCAGCGCCATGAACGCCCTGACAGCCATGTACGGCGAGAAGGTCGTGGCGGCGGTCAGGCGCGAATGGACGCTTTTAAACGATCAGGGGGTGGCGGGTCTCAAAGCGATTGTCGAAGTTCAGATCCGCAAGAATGGCGAGATCATTGGCATCCAGGTGGTTAAAGCCTCCGGGAACTCGATGTTTGACGAATCCGCCGTTCGCGCCGTTCGCAAGGCCGCTCCGTTGCCTCCCGTGCCCGAGGCTATACTCCAGTCCACCACCAAACTTATTCTTACTTTTCTGCCGGATCGCGTTTCCTGAGCCGGCGCAGAGGGGTCTTGCGGCAGCATGATTTCGATACAAAGATTACTTGGCGGGTTGGTTTTTATCTGCTTACTGTTTATTTTTCCCATCGCGTTTCACTTTACGGCCATCGCCCAGACCATCCACGGGAGCGTCACGGATCCCAGTGTCAAGAGAATCCCCATAGCCGTTCCGGACTTCAAGCACATGACGCCCGAGCAGACCCAGTTCGCGCGCGACATGGGGCAGACGCTGGCAAATGACCTCGATTTTTCCGGCGTCTTCCGCCCGCTCGATCCCAAGGGATTTCTCGAAGATCCGCAGGTAATGGGACTGAACGCGCCCGAGATAAAATTTCCCGACTGGAAAAGAATCGGCGCGGATTTTTTGGTTCGCGGGTCATACCAGGTCCAGGGCTCGACCGTCAAGATCGAGGGACGGCTTTTCGACGTGGTCGGCGGCCGGATGGTCAAGGGCAAGGTCTATGAGGGCGACCTGCGCAACTGGCGGTCGATGATTCACGATTTCGCCGATGAAATCCTCCTCGCCCTGACCGGTGAACGCGGGGTCTTCGACACGAAGATCGCTTACGTCCAGAGCACGGGAAGCGGCAAGGAGCTTTTTTACTGCGATTTTGACGGGAACAATCCGGTCCAGGTGACGCGGGATAACAGCATCGCGCTTTCTCCGAACTGGAACAGGGACATGACGCAGCTCGCGTATGTGAGCTACCGGGACGGGGCGCCCAAGGTCTATTCGCTCAATGTTCAAAGCGGTTCGCAAAATGTCATTTGCGGCTACCCGGGGATGAATATTTCACCCGCGTGGAGGCCGGGAAGAAACGAGCTCGCCGTTACCCTGAGCAAAGACGGAAATCCCGACATTTTCCTGGTAAGCGCCTCGGGCCAGGTCCTCCAGAAGCTCGTGCACGGGTGGTCGATCAATGTCTCGCCCGACTGGTCGCCGGACGGCCGCAGGCTTGCCTACGTTTCCAATGAGTCCGGAAACCCGCAGATATATATCCTGGACGTTGCCTCGGGCCAGAAGAAGCGCCTTACTTTCAGCGGGAATTACAACACCTCTCCCGCCTGGTCTCCCAAGGGAGACTGGATCGCCTACAGCGGCGTGTCCGGGGGACATCACAATATTTTCATTATCAAGCCGGACGGTGGCGAAAATCGCCAGCTTACAAACGGTGAGGGAAACAACGAATCACCGTCATGGTCGCCGGATGGGCGCATGCTGGCGTTCAGTTCCACGAGACAGGGGGGGCCCTCGATTTGGGTTTTGTTGACTAATGGGACGGGAGTGAGGCGGCTGACGCGGCAAGGCGGCGCGCAGGAGTTGCCTGACTGGTCGCCCAGGATGAATCGTTAGATTGAGCAGGATTACTAGGAGGGGAAAGTAATGAGAAATAGACTTCGAAAGTTGGCAAGCGTTTTCCTGGTTCTGACACTGATGATCGTTGCGGGCGCCTGTTCGAAAAAACAGGTCCCGGCTCAGCCCGGCATGGGCGCCGGCGGCCCCGGGGCGTTCGGTCCCGGAGGGGCCGGCGGGCCGTCGGGTATGGATGACGCCCGCTGGAGAGAACTCGGGATAAACTCCGAGGCCGAAAAACGCGAGTTCCTCGACAAGGCCCAGGCATTCGAGAACCAGGACATCTACTACGACTACGATGCGTATACCCTTACCCCGCCGGCCAAGAAGGTACTGGATGATAAAGTCGCCTTCCTCAAGCGTTTCCCGAAGGTGAAGGTCACGGTCGAAGGGCATTGCGACGAGCGCGGCACGACCGAGTATAACCTTGCCCTTGGCGAGCGGCGGGCGAATACGGCTTTCCAGTACATCATGAATTCCGGGCTCCAGGGCGCAAAGCTTACCTCGATCAGCTACGGGAAAGAGAAACCGCTCGCAACGGGGCATGACGAGGCTTCCTGGGCAAAGAACAGGCGGGCGCACTTCGTTCTGGTCTATTAAAATATTTCGATTCCCGGTTCCTGTCCGGCACTTTAAAGACCGGCCCAGTTGATGTATGATTGGCGCCGGTCTTTTGATATCATGAGATTGCACCTATTCAGGACACGATAGATTTGCGGGTCCCCGCATCCGGAGGCGAGAGGCGATTCGAGGCCGTCGGGAGGCGGGGGCCTATCCGCCATTCGGAAGAAAGGGATGTTATGGGCGGTAGAACCGGAACGTTGCGTATCCGCTTGTTTCTCGTGGCCATCCTTGCTGCGCTGAGCGCGGGATGCGCCTCGACGCAGGAGACCTCGACCATCCAGCAAAGCGTTTCCATGCTCCATGAAAGGCAGGCCGCCGTCGAGCGCAGAATCGAGAGCACGGAGGGACAATCGCAGCGGAGCGGGGACCTGTACTCGAAGATTGAGGAACTCCAGATGCGGGTCGGAAGATTAAACGGCCGGATCGAGGAACTTGAACACAAATTCGACCAGCTCCAGCGAAACCCGCCACAGCCCCCCGTTGCCGCGGCGCCGGCTCAACCGCAGCCCCAGCCTGCCGCGCCGCCTTCCGGGACCATCGTAATGGAACGGCCCGAGCCGCCGGCAGCCGTTGCAAGGCCTCACCCGCCTTCGGCTCCTCCCGCTCCGCCGCCGCCCCCTCCGCCGCCCGCGCCTCCCGTCACCGAGGTGCCTGATAAAGCGGCATTCGACAGGGCGTCCCAATTGTTTCAGCAGGGGAAGTTTGCAGCGGCGAGAAAGGACTACCAGGGGTTTCTTGCCAAGTATCCCAAGTCTGAGTATGCCGAGAGCGCCCTTTTCAACATCGGTGAGAGCTTTCTTTCGGAAAAGCGATACCAGGACGCGATAGAATCCTACCAGCATGTGATCGACAAGTATCCGCGCGGGGGCAAGGCGCCTCAGGCGCTGCTCAAGCAGGGCGCCGCGTTCCAGCAGATAGGGGATACGACGGCCGCCCGAATCATCTATGAGCGGCTGGTTGAAAAGTTTCCGGGCACCCCCGCGGCCCAGGCCGCCGGCAATAAGCTCAAACAGTTGCCGTAGCGGGCGGAATAAAGAGGCGGGATATCGTCTGAAGGCAATCTCCCTCCGGGCGGTTGCCGAAACCACGGGTTCTTTCGCGTTTGCGGATTCAATGCAAAGACGTTCGAGATGGTCGGCCCTTCCCATTCCGGCAGTCCGGGCGGGGATCAACCCCGCCCCTACGTCCCAAGGGCGGCACCGGCCCGCCATCAATCCGTGGGGGGCGGGAAGGGCGGCATCGGCCCGTCATCAATCCGTGGGGGGCGGGAAGGACGGCACCGGCCCGTCATCAATCCGTAGGGGCGGGGTTGATCCCCGCCCGGACTGCCGGGAGTAGAGATCTTTTTCAACACCTCCTCAATTTGGGCAACAGCCCCCCTCGCTCCCCCGCCGATCGCATCGGTCGGTCTGGTGAAGGATGGCCTTGATTTTCCGAATTACCGTCAGGACACTGCTGTTGGCTATCCTGCCGATTTTCGCGGCGGCCTTGTGTCTTGCCGCCGAAACGGTCGAGACGCCGCGGTCGCCCGAGGCCCCCAAGAAAACCCAGCTCCAGGTTGCCTCCATCCATTTTGAGGGCAATAAAATCATCCCCGCCTCCGACCTGAAAAAGATTCTCACCACAAAGGAAAAGAAATTCCGCTGGTTCACGAAAGCGCCGCTGGACGAGGCGGCTTTCAAGGAAGATCTCGAGAGAATCGAGAAATATTATCTCAGCGAGGGCTTCTATCACATGCACCTGGTTTCGCATGAAATCGAGCCCCTCGTCGGGAGCAACGTTCGCATCGTCATCCGCGTGGACGAAGGGCCGCCGATGATGGTCTCGGAACTCGATCTCTCGATTGACGGACCGGCGGAGTGGCGGCGTGATATGTTGAAAGGCCTTCCGCTCAAGGCTGGAAAAAGGTTTACGGTCCCTTTCTACAAGGATTCCGAGAGAGCGGCGCTCAAATATCTTGCCGACCGTGGACACCCCAAGGCGAAGGTCGATATGCGGGCGAGGCTCGATAAAAAGACGAACCGGGGCGTCGCCGCCATGGAGATACAAATCGGTCCGGTATGTACTTTTGGACCCGTGCGCATCGAGGGAAACGAATCGGTCGCCAAAGAGGTCATCAAGAGAGAGATCACCTTCCGCGAGGGCGAGCGGTTCACCGGGGCCAAGATCGACGCGGTCCAGCAGAGACTGTTCAACCTCGACCTTTTCCAGTTCGTGGACATAGCGGTTGAAAACCTGGAGGACGAGAGCACGGCGCTGCCGGTGCGCATTCTCGTCAAGGAATCGAAAAAGCAGACGGTCCGCGTCGGGATCGGATACGGCACCGAAGACCTGGTTCGGGGCCAGGCGCAATACGAGATTCGCAATTTTCTCGGCGACGGCAGGCGCTTCCAGGTCAGCGCAAAGGCAAGCTCGATCGTGCAGGTGCTCGAGGGCAGGTTCATACAGCCCTACTTCCTGCTGCCGCGAGGCTCTTTTATTCTGGAAGGCGGCATCCTGCACGAAGACCAGGAATCGTTTGAAAACCGCAAGCTCTACCTCCGCCCCATGTATGAATATAAATGGTCCGAGGGGAAAGTCTCTTATTTCGGGTACAACCTCGAAGCCAACCGGCTGCTCGATGTGGACGTGACGACGGCGGCGCGGCTCGCCACCGACCAGGAGCACCAGGAACACTATGTCTCGTCGCTGATAGCGGGGAACACCTGGGAGAAGGTGGACTCGACGCTCAATCCCCACAAGGGATGGCGTATTTTGCAGAACATGGAGTGGGCGACGGCGGGGTTGGGCTCCGAGGACGAGTACTTCAAACTCACCCTGGAGGGCAGGGGATACGTTCCCACCTGGAGCTACGGCGTGTTTGCGACCAGGCTCAAATTGGGCGGCATCGAGCCCCTGGGGACCTCGACCACGATCCCGATCTTTAAACGGCTTTTTTCCGGCGGAAGCGACAGCGTGCGCGGGTATCCCTACCAGAGGCTCGGGCCCCTGGATAGCGAGGGAAACCCGGTTGGCGGTGTGGACCTTGTGGAAGGAAGCCTCGAATGGAGGTTCCCTATCCGCACCCCGTTCGAGGGGGTCGTCTTCTGCGATTTCGGAAACGTCACGCAGGACTTCACCCGCTTTTCCTGGGACGCCACCCGGTATACCGCCGGGGTCGGTTTGCGCTATCTTACCCTGGTGGGCCCCCTGCGCATCGACTTCGGATATGAACTCAATCCTCCCGAGCAGAGCACATTCTCGCCCTACCAGATTCACTTCAGCATAGGGCAGGCATTCTAAAAGGCATCGCGCCCGGCACCACCACCTTACCGCAGAGACGCAGGGGGCGCGGAGAAATTTGGCGCATTCAAGAAAAACGCGCCCGATATGGCCGCTTTGGGGGTTGTTTCCCAAAAAGACTGCGAACCGTCACGGGGGAAAAGTGCAACCAGCCCACCACCCGGTGGGAGCGGCTTGAGCCTTGCCCCCCCGGTGGGAGCGGCTTGCAGCCGCGATGGACGTGCCATGGCGGCGGATGCGCGTTGCAGCGGCAACGCCCCGGACTCTAACCGCGATCTCGTCGTTTTGGCA
>JBAQYM010000128.1:0-4247 GCA_049300095.1 Syntrophobacteraceae bacterium | reverse complement strand
ATCGTGCAGCTATGGCAAGCCCCAACTTGCCATCTACGCTGGACACGACTGCTTGCCATAATAGCACAAAATCGCAAGTTTTCATCACCGGGGGTGAAGCAAATCTTCATGATCGTTGGGTTAAGCGGTAGCGAAACCCAACGTCTTTTCGAAGCAAGAACAGAATAGGTTGGGTTTCGCTACCGCTTAACCCAACCTACGGCTGCGGTCATCCTCCCCCCGGAATATTCGAATCACCCCGGATTTCCCAGCCAGGATTTTCTGAGCGCCGGGATATTTTCGCGGATAAGTTCTTTTCCGGACCTCCCCGTAACAACCAATTCCGGGTTTTCCGTCACTTCGCCGACCAGTCCGAACGGCCGGCTTTCGAACGGGTGGCCTTCGAAAATGTCCTGGAAGATGTTTTCAAACTCCGTCCGGCGCTCTTTGGGGACGGTTACCAGGAAGCGCCCGCAGGATTCGCTGAAAAGAAGCTGGTCGTCGCGAATCGGCGTCCCCATTTCCCGGGACGCAAGGCCATCGATCTGCTCCCCGGAGGATACGGGCGCTTTCGCCAGGTCCAGGGTCATCCCGAGCCGCCCGCCGATGGCGGCCATCGCCGCGTGGACCGCCAATCCGCCCCTGTAGATTCCGTGGCAGGAGGCGAGAAGGCCTATGCCTATCGCCCGTTCAACGGCCTTGTACAGGGTGAAAAATTTCCCGGCGTCTTTCTCGGGATCGACTTTCGGGACGTTACGCCCCGTATATCCGAAAAGGTCATAATAGGCCGAGGCTCCCAGCTCGTTGCGGGTGGTCCCGACGATGTAGACGAGGTCTCCGGGGGTTTTAAGCTCCATCGTCTGGGCTTTGCGCACGTCGGGGACGATTCCCGTGGCCGTGAACTGCATCGTGGGAAGGCCGCTCACTTTGTGGCGCTCACCGAATTTTCCGGCAAGGTGTCCGTCCACGTACATGCTGTCTTTTCCCGAAAGAAGCGGGATGCCGTATTTCAGGCACATGTCGCGAAGCGCCCAGTTCGCCCGCACAAGCTGCGCGGCCTTGTAGCGGCCGTCGGGATTCGAGGCCGGGTCGAACTGGATGTTCGGCCAGCAGAAGTTATCCACTCCGCCGATTTCATCGAGTTTTCCGCCCACCGCGACGATTCGCCGCACGGCCTCGTCGATGGTCGCGGCCACCATGTCGTAGGTGTCGATCTGTGAATAGGTGGGACTTAGCGCCTGGGCGAGGGCGATGCCGCCGTTCCTTCCGAGCACCGGACGGATGACCGCCGCGTCGTTGGGGACGTTGCGGTCGCGCCCCGTCATGAACTTGACCGCGCTTCCGCCCTGGACCTCGTGGTCGTACTGGCGCTGGACCCACTCGCGGCTGCACAGGTTGGGGCTTGCCAAAAGCTCGCGGAGGACGCCTCCAAGGTCCGAGGGCCCCGCCAGAACGGGCTCGGAGAGCCCCCGCGCCTCGGGTGAAATCCATTCGGCGTCGAACTCCCACTGCGGAAAGTCTTCCGAGAAAAAGTCGAGGTCGAGATAGGCGCAGGTCTTTCCGCCGTAGCTGAGGTGGAGCTTCCCGGTGTTTTCATAGCGCCCGATGACCGTGCTTTCCACGTCGTGCCTGCGCGAAAGCTCCATGAACCGCTCAAGGCTCTCGGGCCTGATCGCGACCGTCATGCGTTCCTGGGACTCGGAGATCCAGATTTCCCAGACATCGAGGCCCTCGTATTTGAGTGGCACCCTGTCCACTTCGACAAACGCCCCCCCGGCTATCTGGGCGGATTCGCCGACCGAGGACGAAAGGCCGCCTCCGCCGTTGTCCGTGATATGGGTCACGAGGTCCTCGTCACGGGCTTCGAGCAGGAAATCGTGCATCTTCTTCTGCGTGTACGGGTCGCCGATCTGGACGTGCCCGGCGGGTGTGGACTCGGAATAGCTTTCGCTCGATGCGGTGACGCCGTGTATCCCGTCCTTCCCGACCCGGCCGCCGCACATGATGATGAGGTCCCCGTCTCCGGGCTGCTTCAAATCGACGGGCTTGCCCTTGATCTCGCGCGGCATGATCCCGAGGGAAGCGACGAACACCAGGCATTTTCCGAGATAGGACGGGTGGAAGAAAAGATTTCCAAACGGCGTCGGAACGCCGTGCTTGTTTCCGCCGTCCTTGACGCCCTCGACGATGCCGTCGAGCAGCCGCCTGGGGTGCAGGTGCGGCCGCAGGGGGCCGTCGTAGTCGCGCGGGCCGACGCAGTAGCCGTAGAGACCCGCTACCAGGCGCGACCCTTTGCCCGTTCCCATGATATCGCGGTAGATGCCGACGATGCCGGTGAGCGCGCCGCCGTAGGCCTCCATGTTGGACGGGCTGTTGTGGGTCTCGCCCGTCACCGAGTAGTTGAAATCATGGTCGAACCGGGCAACCCCGGCGTTGTCCCACAGGACCGAGACGACCCAGTCCTTTTCCTTTTGCATATCCAGGGTCGGGGACTGGATGCAGGTCTTGAAGAGGTTGTCCACCACGAGCTTTTCGCCGCCGGACATGTCGCGGTAGTGGAATTTTCCGCGAAACGTGTTGTGGTTGCAGTGGTCGCTTCGCGCCTGCGAAATCGCTTCCAGCTCGACGTCGGTTGGCGCCGCCAGCCCCACCTTCTCCCGCTCGCGTAAAACTTCCGGCCGGAGAAAATAGTCTCGAATGACCGGTATGTCGTTCCTGTTGAGCGCGAGGTTTCGTTCGTCGCTAAGCCGCGCGAGTTGATCGTCGCTCTCGATGGGGATTTGAGCAACCGAGGGCGTGTGGGCGAGCAGGACTTTCGGGACGACCATGCCGACCCCCTCGGAGGCGTCCCATTCGGTCCCGCCGTAAACGCGCCACTGCTGGATGATGTCGTTTGCGAGAAGCTCGCGCGCGAGGGTCTCGGCCTGGTTGCGGGTGAGCGGGGCGTCCTTGAGGACGAACAGTTTCGAGGTGTACGCGGACTCGCCGGGAGACGGGCATCTGCCCAGAAAATCGCAGAGGGCCTCGACGGCAACGCTCCCCGCCGTGTCGCGCACCCCGGGGCGGTACCCGACCCAGATCGCCCAGTCGAAATCCGATGCGAGGCTGCCGTATTTCGATACCTGCGTCACCGGGTTCGTGAAAATTTCGGCGCGGACCGCTTCGAGTTCCTCTTCCGAGAGTTGCGTATCCAGGGTCAGGATGTTTATCACGCGGGCCTGGCCGATTTCCCAGCCGAAATAGTCCCGCACCCGCGCGCAAAGGCTCGCGCCTTCAGGATCGAAGAGGTGGGCCTTGAGGGCCGTTTCCAGTCTTATCGCCATTGTGTGTTTTCCGTTTGCTACAGAAGCAGTTTAACCGCTATCGCCATCAAGATGACCCCACCGGCCAGTTCCATCCACCTTCCGAAGCGCTCGGAGAGGCGGCTTCCCAATTTCATCGCCGTCCAGGTCATCACGCCCGCGGTGAGCCCGATCCAGATCGCGGGGAACAGGAGCCCCGCGCCGAGAATTCCTATGCTGAACCCAACGCCGAGCGCATCGAGACTCGTTGCCAGGGAGAGCACCACCAGGCTCAGGCCTCGGGTCGGGTCGACGCACTCATCGGGCTTGTCGCTCTTGCCTCGAAAGAGATTTTCCCCGGCCATTTTGGCGCCGATAAAGAATAGCAGGGCGAAGGCGATCCAGGGCGCCCAGAGGCTTGCGATCCCCACCAGGTGTTGCCCGAGATACCAGCCCAAAATCGGCATAATAAACTGAAAAAGGCCGAAGTGGAAGGAGAGCCTGAAAACCTGCCTCGGATTGCAGGCGCGCGCTCCCACGCCCATGCCGACGGCAAATGCGTCACAACCGAGCGCGATGGCGATCAGGGCGATTTCGAGCAGTTTCAACGGCGGTCCTTCCCTGGAGTGCACGTCATCGACATATTAGCGCGTCAATTTACCGCGGAGACGCAGAGGGCGCTGAGAAAACAACGGATTAGCCCGCAGCCCGTGGGTTGGGTCAAGCCCGTGGGTTGGGTCAAGCCCGTGGGTTGGGTGAAGCGAAGCGTAACCCAACGCGTGTTGTGGCACGGTCTCCCGACCGTGCCACGGGTCTTGACCGAAGGTCTCCTTGGAGGGCGGTCGAAACAAATCGGAGACCTGCGGTCGCATCGAGTGGCGCGGTCAGGAGACCACGCCACAACCTGAGCGGAATCAAATCAAATACATTCGAGAAGGTCAGCCTTGACTCTTCCGGCGGTCCGGGCGGGGATCAACCCCGCCCCTA
>JBAQYM010000127.1:0-5773 GCA_049300095.1 Syntrophobacteraceae bacterium | reverse complement strand
AGCGACGATATCGCGGTTAGAGTCCGGGGCGTTGCCACTGCAACGCACATCCGCCACCATGACACGTCCATCGCGGCTGCAAGCCGCTCCCACCGGGGGTTGGGCTGTTTGCACTTTTCCCGTGATGGTTCGCAATCTTTTGGGCAACAGCCCCTGGAGCATGGGAACGAGGATAATACGACACCGAACCTTCGACAACCATCGGATGCTTCTTAAGTGAACCGTATTGCCGTTAACTTAAAGCGGGACGGCCGTGGGGGAGGCTTTCCAGCCCGCCGTCCGATGAACCCCCACGCGCCTCCCCTGGCAGGCTGGAAAGCCTGCCCCACGGCCGAGGTCACCGGATGCATTATAACCATGTTGAAGACCCGAGCGATAAACCCGTTAGAGTTGACGGGCATGCCCTCTCGCGGTTCGAAGCGCAAACCCCGACGGCTCAGGCCACAATCCACAATGCCGTGGCGCCGGCGAGCTGGACCAGTTTGCTGGTGACCCGGCCCATATCGAACTCTTCGATATCCGAGAGGCCCTTCCTCCCGATCGCCACGGTGCCGTATCCCTCCCGCACCGCTTCGTCGAAAATGGCCCCCGCCCGGCTGGCAACGCCCGAGATCACCTTTGTCGCTATCTTTTCGGGCTTGATCCCGGCGGATACCAGCATCGCGGTAGCCTGGTCGAAAGCCGGCCGGATCTGGTTTTCGGCTTCTTCGAGCAGCCTCTGCCGGTACTCTTCCGGGAAAATCCTTTCCTTCCCGGCGGCCGAGACCGATATGCCGCGAACCACGTGGACGAGCTCAATTGCGTGATTCGACGTGTTGATCATCTTTCCGACATGCCGGACCGCTCGCAGGGCCGATTCGGAGGAATCCATGGCTATCAGGATTCTCCCCCTCCCCGGTCTTTTTCCGACCAGCCATAAGTTGGCCGTGGCGAGCTTTGCCGCCATTTTCGCCGCAACGCTTCCGAGCATCTGCCCGCTTATGTCCCCGCCGTTTCCGCGCCCGACCAGCACGGCGTCATATCCCCGCTGAGCCTCGTTTAAAAGGTCTCGCGCTATTCCTTCTTTCACCTTCTGGATGCTGATCATGGTGGAATACTCGGGCATGCCGATGTCCACGAACTGCCGGCGAACGGCGCGCATGAGATCGCGCGCCTTCTTTTCACGGTCGAGTTCCCACTTCTTGAGATGATCCAGGTGGCGGGGGGTGAGGGGGTCGTTTTCCCAGTCCCAGAAAGAGTCGGGGACTTTCCCCATGATGTGGAAGAGGACTATTTCGGTTTCCTGCGCGGGGATTACACCGCTGAGATAATCGATGAGTTCGTGCGTTTTCTCCGATGCGTCGACGGCAACCAGAATCTTGTTGCGCTCGCGTTCCATCCCGCTCCCCCTGAAGTTTCGCGGCAAGCAGTCAGTCAAAGATGGGGGGCATCAACTCTTGTCAATTGGGAAAGTAAGCCTGGCCCCGTACCAGCCTATGACTACGACCATAGGGGAAAGAGAGATGATGAGCAACAAATAAATTACGCCGAGCGGCCTGTACGCGGTGATTACGTCGGGCACGGCGCATCGCCAGGCAAAGAGAATGACGGATACGACGAGCATGAGGAGCGAGACGACCATCTTTATGGTGACGGGCCGCAGGGGTTTGCCCATGTAGTTGACCCACCAGGACGTGAACCCGGTCAACATGACCAGCGGCGTAAACACAACCCCGCACCCGAGGCAGTGGTAGGCGGTCGTTTCGAAGGAGGCGTTTCCGGTCGCTAAATAAAGCAGGGTGAAAAATGTCGCCGAGA
The DNA here is from genome assembly GCA_049300095.1 of Syntrophobacteraceae bacterium. Lineage (GTDB taxonomy): Bacteria > Desulfobacterota > Syntrophobacteria > Syntrophobacterales > Syntrophobacteraceae > SbD1. The sequence goes on along the minus strand of JBAQYM010000127.1, from coordinate 3,976 downwards.
GCATAAAGACAATCGGGAAATGGACCGTCATCGGATGGGGATGCCTGCGAAGCATCGGAACGCGTTCGAAAAGCGGCTCGAGAAAGGTCGTTTTCACCTCGTCCTTGCGCCTCACCACCCCGACCCGCGGGAAGCGGTCGAGGACCTCCGGCCCGTGCGGCGCCCCCCCGATGTCGACCGTGAGGTCCGCGCCCGAGTGATGACGCCTCATGTGCGTCCCGGTTTTCCAAAGGTTGCTCCCGCTGAGGTCATAGATTTTGCCGCCGTGTGCGACATAGACCGGCTTACCGTCCCGGCCGTCATATTCCGCCAGTTCTTCCGGATCGAGTTCGAGCATCAGCGCATCTTCCTTGTTGCCGAAACCAGGGCAGGGTAAATTGTCATTTTCCGCCGATTTCGAATGAAGATAATAAATGAAGATAATAAATGGTGCGGGCCGAGGCAATCACGGAACGCGGAATTCATGGCAACTATTCACCGCGGAGGACGCGTACCATTCATGCGGGGCAAATTTGGAATTTGCATTCGCCCGCACAGGTCTTATCGTGATTAAAATCTTGGAAATGAGCGCCATCAATCCGGTAAGGATGTGATGCGGAGAGGTGTTCGGCGCGTGCCACATTTGGGGGGATCGATATGAAAAAAGCGGGACTGTTTTGGCTGGCGCTGCTCTTGGCCCTTCTTCCCTCCGTGTCGCCGGGGCAGACTATCCGGGATGTCTCGGAGACACGTCTTTCAAACGGACTCAAGGTGATACTGCTCGAAAACCACAAGGCCCCTATCGTAACGTTTCAGGTCTGGTACCGGGCCGGCGGCAGAAACGAGCGGGTGGGGAGGACTGGGCTCGCCCACCTGCTCGAGCACATGATGTTCAAGGGCACCCGGAAGGTGAGCGGGGAGGAGTTCCACAAGATAGTCAACGAGAACGGCGCCGAGCAGAACGCTTTTACCTCGCACGATTTTGCGGCATACTTCGAAACGCTCAGGTCAGATCGGGTGGGGGTGCCTCTCAGGCTCGAACCGGACCGGATGAGCAACCTCGTCCTGCGTGAGAGCGACTTCAAGACCGAGCGGCTGGTCGTGATCGAGGAGCGGAGGATGCGGGTGGACGACAATCCGAACGCGGCCCTCCTCGAACAGCTCGAAGCGGCGGCCTTTGTTTCGCAGCCGTATCACTGGCCGGTGATCGGGTGGGTGGAAGATATTGAGCGCCTCACCCTCAAGGATGTGCAGACCTTTTATTCCGCCTACTACAATCCGGCGCACGCGATAATCGTGGTCGTCGGGGATTTCCGGAAGGAAACCCTGCTGCCCCAGATCGAGAAGGCGTTCGGATTGATCCCAAGCCCTCCGGCCCCGGAGCGCAACACCATCGAGGACCCGCCGCAAAAAGGCGAGAGACGGATCAGGGTCGAGCGCCCGGCCCAGGTCGGGGCGGTAATCGCCGCCTATCACGTCCCCAATCTGCGCGCATCCGACGCCTATGTCCTCGAAGTCATACAGGCGATCCTGTCGAGCGGGAAAAGCTCGCGGCTCTACGATCACCTGGTGCGCGGAAAAGAAGTGGTGCTCGAAGCTTCGGCGGACTACAACATGGTCAGCCAGGACCCGGGGCTGTTCTACATCTCGGGGACCTTCCTCCCGCACAGGAATGGCGCCGAGGTGGAAAAGGCCCTCTACGAGGAGCTCGAATTGCTGAAAACGGTCCCCGTGGAACCGCGAGAGCTCGAAAAGGCGAAAAACCAGATCGAAGCCTCGTTTGTCCTGGACCAGGATTCCCTTTTTACCCTCGGGATGAACCTTGCCACCTACGAGATAGCCTACGACTGGAGGGCCATCGGGAACTACGTTCCCTCGATTCGCAGCGTCACCCCGGATGAAATCCTGCGGGTTGCCGCAAAGTATTTCACGCCCCTGAACCGCACGGTCGGAGTGCTTGTCCCGACAGGCCCCGCCAAGGACGCCCCCGCGCCTCCGATGGGAGGAATGAAGGAGAGGATGATACGCTGAGGGGCTGCGGGTTACGCGTTGCGAGCCGCGGGTTGATGTTGGATGTTGGATGTTGCGGGTTGCGGGTTGAGGGACGGGTGCATAGACCGTTGTGGCACGGTCTCCTGACCGCGTCGTAACCGGGGCGATGCAAGCTGACCGGCAACCTGTGGGAGCGGCTTGTAGCCGCGATGGGCGCGCCATGGCGGAGGAGGCGGGTTACCGTGGCGACATCCCCGGACTTTAGCCGCGAGTTATCGCGTTAGCCCGCCTATCGCGGCTACAAGCCGCTCCCACAGATTTATTCCGGGTGTCTTTCACGGTAGCGCGCAACACTTATTTGAATCATAAATTTTTGGACAACAGCCCCGAGAGCGTGGGAACGAGAATATGACATTTCAAAGCATGCGACACGGAATAAATGCATTTACTCATTTCATGATGGAACATTTCATGATGGAACATTTCATGGCTGGAAAAAAAATCTGCGTCGGCGCTCTCGTTTTCCTGGTCCTTTGCGTCTTGACGCCTTCCTCCTGCCCGGCCCTGCCGCGCGTCGAGAGGACCGTCCTTGCCAATAAGCTTACCGTGCTGGTATTCGAGGACCATTCGATTCCGGCGGTGACGCTCGAACTGCTCGTCTCGGCGGGGTCCTGGCGCGATCCGGGCACTGCCAACGGATTGGCCAACCTCACCGCCAGGTCCCTCCTGATCGGGACGCGAAATCTTACATTCGAACAGATCAACGAACGGCTCGACTTTATCGGCGCCACTCTTGACGCCGACTGCGGCAAGGATTCCGCGAGATTCGGCATGCAGATGCTCAAAAAAGACCTGGACAGCGGCTTTGGCCTGTTCGTGGACATACTGACCGCGCCCGCTTTTCACAAAGAGGACGTGGAAAGGGAAAAGGACAACATAGTCGGAAAGCTGCGCACCGAGGAAGACGACCCGGTGGAGGTCGCGAGCAGGGCCTTCGAAAAGGCGCTCTTCCTGAACAGCCCCTATGGCCCTCAGAGCGAGGGGACGGAAGAATCCCTCGCCGGCATAAGCCTGGACGCGCTGACAAGATTTTACAGCGACTTCTACCGGCCCAATAACTCGATCCTGGTGGTCGGGGGCGACATAACGCCCGCCGAGGTGCAAGAGCGGCTGGTCCCGAAGCTCTTGCAGTGGGGGGCCGCGGAAATCCCGGAGATGCGGTACACGGAGGGGTTTGCCGAAGGGCCGGCAACGGTTCGGATCGACAGGCCCGTAACCCAGGCCACGATCATTATCGGAAGCCCGGCGATCGATCGGGCGGACAAAGACTACTATGCCTTTGCGGTGATGAATCACATCCTGGGCTCCGGGGACCTCTCGAGCCGCCTCATGGCGCAAATTCGCGTGAAATCCGGGCTCGCCTACTCGGTTCAAAGCTACCTGCTCGCGCGCAAACACGCCGGGGCGCTTGGCATCCTCATTCAGACCAAGGATGCCACGGCAAAAGAGGCCATAGCGCTCGCCGTGGCGGAGTTGGAGCGGTTGCAGCGCGAACCCGTGTCCGAGGCCGAACTGGAAGGGGCGAAGAAATTCCTCATCGGCAACTTCCCCCTGCGCTACAGCAGCACCCAGCAGGACTTCGCGAAGTTTCTCGCCCGGTCGGAATTTTACGGGCTGGGAACGGATTATCCGGAGAAATATCCCTCCCTGATACAAGCGGTAACCGCTCAGGACATCCTCGGGGTGGCGAAGAAATACCTCAAGCCGCACAACCACGTCCTGACAATAGTCGCGGACCTGGGAAAGGCCCAGGTGAAGTAGCGGCGCCATGCTGGGAGATGCCGCGATAAGGTGGCCTGATGCCATCGCTCAGACGTGGGGGCGGGGTTGAGGGGCTGTTGCCCAAATGTAAAAACTGCGACAGGTGTGGCCAAAACAGGGCGGAGGTCTCCCCTCCCTTGGCGGGAGGGGCTGGGGGAGGGGGTCGTAAGTACTTGAAAATTCA
>JBAQYM010000126.1:0-9197 GCA_049300095.1 Syntrophobacteraceae bacterium | reverse complement strand
CCTCCCGCCAAGGGAGGGGAGACCTCCGCCCTGTTTTGGCCATACCTGTCGTAACTTTTGCATTTGGGCAACAGCCCCTCAACCCCGCCCCTACGTCTAAAGGACGGCATCAACCCGCCGTAAATCCGTAGGGGCGGGGTTGATCCCCGCCCGGACTGCCGGAAGTAGAGACCTTTTCAACAACCCCTAATTTGGGCAACAGCCTGGGAAAGCCCGCCCCACGATTAACGGCCCTCGTCCCAAATCATCTCCCGCAGTGGTTGTTCCTTGCCTCGCCCGACTTGAGCAGGTCGTCGAAGTAGTCGATCGTCTTTTTCAGACCTTCCCTCAGGGGCGTCCAGGGCTGCCAGCCGAGTTTTTCGGTTGCGAGCGTGATGTCGGGCTTCCGCATGACCGGATCGTCCTGCGGGAGCGGTTTTCTTACCAGCTCGGAGCGCGACCCGGTCATCTCCAAAACGATTTCGGCAAGTTCGAGGATGGTGAATTCCACGGGATTTCCGAGGTTCACCGGTCCCGTAAACCCGTCCGGGGTGCGCATCAGCTTCACGAACCCCTCGATCAGGTCATCGGCATAGCAGAAGGAGCGCGTCTGCTGCCCGTCGCCGTAGATGGTTATGGGCTGCCCGGTAAGGGCCTGCACGATGAAGTTCGACACCACGCGGCCGTCGTTTGGGTGCATCCTGGGGCCGTAGGTGTTAAAAATTCTGGCCACCTTGATATTGAGCCGATGCTGGCGATAATAGTCGAAGAAAAGGGTTTCGGCGCATCGCTTGCCCTCGTCGTAGCACGACCTCGGCCCGATGGGGTTGACGTTTCCCCAGTAGGTCTCCTTTTGCGGGTGCTCGAACGGGTTGCCGTAGACTTCCGAGGTCGAGGCCTGCATGATCTTGATCTTGAGGCGCTTGGCGAGCCCGAGCATGTTGATGGACCCGTGCACGTTGACCTTGGTCGTCTGCACCGGGTCGTTTTGGTAGTGGATCGGCGAGGCGGGACAGGCCAGGTTGTATATCTCGTCGACTTCGATGAACAGGGGATAAGTGATATCGTGCCGATAGAGCTCGAAGTAGGGGTTTTCGAGCAGCTTCACGATATTTCGCTTGCTGCCCGTATATAGGTTGTCGATGCAGAGCACATCGTGTCCGTCTTTTAGGAGCCTCTCGCAAAGATGGGAGCCCAGAAACCCGGCCCCGCCGGTAACTGCGCAACGCTTTCGAAGGTGCATGGAAGTTTTTCCTTCAAAAAATGTGTGAACGAATGCAAAATGTCTGAAAACAAGACAATTTCAGACAAGCCCGCGGCCGGGTTTTCAGCGGCCGTATTATATCCCTTTGCCACCCTTTGACAATCTATTACTTGGTCCCGCCCAATCCGAGGGAAAGGAAAAGGGATGGCTGACGCAGGTTTTTTGGGGGCCATTCGGAGGGCTTTTACCGAGATGAAAAGGAAGATGAGCAGTTGGCGCATCGCCGTCGTCTTGCTGGTTCTCCTCCTTCCCTCCGGGTGCGCGACCCCTCGGGGCGGGGCGCAGCGGCAGGCGGCCGCGACGCCGGCCGACGTAGGACCCCGGATAAGACTCATCGAGGCCGGGGGAACGGCAAGGGTCCGTGGCGCGATGGACCGGGAACAACGCGTTCATCTGCTCGTGGAAGACGTCAGGTCCGGGTGGATCACCCCGTCTTCCAGGCTGCACTACATGAGAATCGACCCTGACGGGACCGTGCTTCGGGAGCTGATGCGGGATACCGGCTCGGTTTCCGGGCCGCTCGATATCGCGGTGGATGACGCGGGCCGCCTCCACGCGATCGCGGACGGAAAATACATCGTCAGAACCGATGGGACATGGCTGCCGGCCGGCGGCGAACCCTGGGGCGGGGCTGAAATTTCGGATGCGAAACTCGCCGCGTCGGGGCGGGGCGTGGTTTGCGCCTTTGTGGTCGGCGGGAAAGCGGTGAGCGCTCCGGGAAGATGGGACGTCCACGCGGTGGTTATCGGCGGCTATGGCGGGGCGGCGCCCCTGATTTTCCCGTGGCGCTCCTATCCGTCCAAGCTGGTCGTAACCCGCCGGGAAGAATCCTCATGGTCGAACTGGACCATTCTCGACCCGGACGACAACACCGGCGTCGAGAATTTCGAGATCGCCTCCGACGCGGCGGGGACCGTCCACGCGCTCTACTCGCGGCTGGGGCGCAAGGTCTTCGTGCAGCCGCGCGGCCTTTACTACGCCCGGTTCTCGACGGGGACTTCGGAGGGGGGCGGCGCGGACGGGCAGTCCATCGGGGCGGGCCCAAAACGGGACGGTATAAACAAGGTGACGGGAATTGAAATATGCGCTCACACCGCCGGCAGGGTCGAGCAGGTCCCGGCCCGGCCGGCAGTTGACGCGCCGACCGGCGCGGCGGTCGTCTATACGGGAGAAGCGGCCTGCGCCCCGGCGGTCTCCGAGCGCGCAAAACCGGGCTTTCCCAATTTCTTCGGAAGTTCCACGGGGATTCAGCCCTCGCATACCGCCCCGGCCGGCCGAAGGCGGTTCCATGCGATTTTCGCGAAAGTCGAGGAGTCCCTTTTGACGGCCCGCTTTTCCGTTCAGTACCTCGTCCTGGCGGACCGGGCGCAATCCGGCCAAACGGAAATCGACGAGGGCAAGCCCATGGGCCTCGTATCCAACGGTTCCGCCAGGACCCTTGCGGTCACTTTCAACAACGGCGTCCTCTTTGCGCGGTGGATCGAAGCGCGGGATGGGTCGGAATAGCATTCACCGCGGAGAACGCGGAGGAAAGCTTGAGCAGGGACTGATGAGCGGCGGGCGGTGGACGGTGAGCGGTGAGTGGCGCGCGGTGGGCGGTAAGCGGTGAGCAGTGAGCAGAAGAGGGAGAAGCGGACCACTCGGAAATATGTCTTTCCTGTTCACTGATCACCGTTCGCTCTTCACTGTTCACTGCCCACCCTCCTTGATCAGCTTCGGGAGCTTTTCCTTTACCAGCCACGTCAGCTCGTCCCTTGCCTTCCTGAAAGCGTCCAGCCCCTCGCCGTAAGGGTCGCGCACGTAATACGATATCAGCTTTCCGGTAAAGGAGGGCGGAATCAGGTCCCGGACCTTTATGTCGGTAAGGTTCACGATGTAGTCGATTTCGTGGAGCCGGATTTCATGCAATCCCTTCGAGCGGAGGTCATCGGCCGGGATGCCGGCCTCGCTCAGCGCCTCGATGGTGTGCGCCGTGATGCGGCCGAGGGGAAACAGGCCCGCCGATGAGGCGTCCATCTCTTTTCCCCGGTAATGGCGGGCAATGGCCTCGGCCAGAATGCTCCGGCACGAATTGCCGTAACAGAGGAAAAGTACTTTTACCGGCTGCTTTTCCATAGGAATCGAGCGATCTCCATCGTCGGGTTGTTGGGTTTCGCGCGACGAAACCCAATCAGCGTTCATTACCGATCCGACGGACCGGGCGGGGATCAACCCCGCCCCTACGGTTGAACTCAGACGGTCCGGGCGGGGATCAACCCCGCCCCTACGGTTGAACGATGGCGTCAGGTTGTGTTGAAGCCGTAGGGGCGGGGTTGATCCCCGCCCGGACCGTCCGGAATCGAGATCTTTTTCCACAACCCTTTATTCCGGCAACAACCTTTAAGCTATAGGACACAGCACCACTCAGAGCGAGCCGGCCGCCCCTCAGGCCTTTGCAGCGGGGGAGGTCCCCGCCGATTCCATGGCTATCATCGAGCGGGCAAGGCGTTTGCCGAGATCGAAGCACCTGGCGAGGTCCTCTTTGCCGGGGGCGAACTGCACGAGGACCCCTTCCTCGTCCATCTTGATCTTCATCTCCCGCATGGCTTCGGTGATGAGCTTTACCGACTCGCCGCTCCAGCCGTAGGAGCCGAAAGCCGCGCCGATCTTGCCGGCCGGGCGCAGGCCCTTCATGTAGCACAGAAAATCGGCCACCAGGGGCATCAAGCCGTTGTTGAGCGTCGGCGAGCCGAGGATCAGGGCCCGCGCATCCAGCACCTCGGTCATGATGTCGCTGCGGTGGTTGTGCTTGAGGCTGAATATCTTGAAATCGACCCCTTCCGACTTGAGGCCGTCGCTTATCGCGCAGGCCATCAGCTCGGTTGCCTGCCACATGGTATCGTAGACGATGAGGGCCTTCCTGGCGCTTTCCTGCTTGCTCCACCTGCCGTAGGCCTCGATGATCGCACCGGGGTCCGAGCGCCAGATCAGGCCGTGGTCGGGGGCGATCATGTCGATCTCGATCCCCATTTCGGCGACCTTTGCGATGAGTTTTCGCACCAGGGGCGAGAAGAGAAGCAGGATGTTCGCATAGTACTTGGCGGCGTGGGACATGAGTTCGCCGCTGTCCACCTCGTCGTCGAACCTCTGGCTGGTCGCCCAGTGCTGCCCGAAACCGTCGCTCGATATCAGCAGCTTTTCTTCCGGAATATAGGACATCATGCTGTCCGGCCAGTGGAGCATGCGGGTTTCAAGGAAACTGACGGACCGCTTCCCAAGACTCAGGCCGCCGCCCGACTCGACCACCTCGAAGGGCCAGTTCTCCCGGTGATAGTGCTCGATGAGGGCCTTTTTGCCCATCGGCGAGCATACCACCTTTTCGGGCCCGATCAGTTCGATCATCTCCGGGACCGCCCCGGAATGGTCCATTTCGACGTGATTTACCACCAGGTAGTCGATCCGCCTGGGGTCGACGATCTCGCGGATGCTTGCGACAAGCTCCCTGGTAAAGGGTTTCTTGACGGTATCGAACAGCGCGACCTTTTCGTCCATCACCAGGTATGCGTTATAGGTGGTCCCCTTCGGGGTGGAGTAGCCGTGGAAGTCCCGGATATGCCAGTCCACCGCGCCGACCCAAAATATGTCTTTCTTTATTTCCACAGGTTGCATCGATCTCTCCATGCTGAATTTCATAATGGTAATGGTTACCACATGACGGTCTATTTTCACCGCGGAGACGCAGAGCACGCGGAGAAGACAGTGAACAGCGAACAGAAAAACAATGTCTCCAGGCGGTCCGTCCCCGCCTTTTCTGCTCACCGTTCATTGCGCACTGTCTCCTCCGCGCTCTCCGCGTCTCCGCGGTGAACAGGTTTTTCCGTCCTCTGTCTTCCGTCTTCCGTCCTCCGTCTTCCGTCCTCCGTCTTCCGTCCTACCAGTTCTCCCCGAGCAGCTCATAGTAATCCCGTGGATGGGCGCATGCCGGGCAGCTCTCGGGCGCTTCGGCCCCGTGATGCAGGTAGCCGCAGTTGAGACATCTCCAGGCCACATCGGCATCCCGCTTGAAAACCTCTCCCTTTTCAATGTTGGCGGCGAGGTCCCGGAATCTTTTTTCGTGCTGTTTTTCGGCGACGGAAATCGCATCGAATACGCCGGCGATGCCGTCGAAGCCCTCTTCACGGGCAATCCGCGAAAACTCGGGGTAGAGTTCCGTGTGTTCGTGATGCTCGCCCCCCGCGGCCCCGAGCAGGTTGTCCAGGGTGCTCCCGATCTTCCCGGCCGGAAAGCTTGCCGCAACCCCAAGCTCACCCCCTTCGAGGAACTGGAAGAACCTTTTTGCGTGTTCCTTTTCCTGGTTCGCCGTCTCTTCGAAAATGGCCGCGATCTGCATCAAACCGTCCTTCCTGGCACGGCCCGCAAAGAAGCTATAACGGTTTCTCGCCTGGGATTCGCCGGCAAAAGCCGCCAGCAGGTTCTGTTCGGTTCGGCTTCCACTGATCTGTTTCATTCTTGTCCTCCGATTGGAAATGGAATAGGGAATGTGGCCACATTAGCTCTGGTTCCGTTGCCGGGCAGGGGAATCGGACCTTGTTTCCCCATCGCGTTGCGTCGGTTCGGCCGGGATTTCACCGGCGCGGCACGCGCCGCAGCGGCCGAAGAATTCAATCCTGGCCTCGAGGACCTCGAAATATTCGAGATCGGCGGACTTGGCGCGCAGCCGCGATACGATCTCGGGGTCCGACGGGATATCGATGATTGCGCCGCACTGCATGCAGTGCGCATGGTGATGCGCCGCGGGGTCGCTGTCAAATCGCCTCTTGCGGCCGCCTGCCTCGATTTTCTTGATGAGTCCCTTTTCGGACAGGATTTCCAGGTTCCTGTAGACCGTGGCCAGGCTGATGCGCGGGAGCCTGCGCTTGACCGCGTCGTAGAGTTCGCAGGCGGTGGGGTGCCGCCTCATGGCCCTCATCTCTTCGAGAATAATGCGGCGCTGGCGTGTAACCCTGTAGTCTTTTTCCGAGTGCATCCGAGGTCCTTCACGCTTCAATCTATTTAGTAATGGTTACTATTATCAAAAAAGGACGGCGCTGTCAACCGATTGGCTGAAACGGAAATTTAATCCCGGTTGCCTACCATGACCGGCATCGCTCCAAATGATAAGCCACGGGACCGCTTTTCGCCATCCCCCGTCTTTGTGATTCCGGGTGGTGATCGCAAAGGGATTTCGGGGCCGGCTGGGACCGCCACGTTGGATAAATGCGGGAGCCGATTCGCGCCGGAACGGCCGGGGCCGCACCAATCCGTATCACCTTGCCCGTCCGGGCCGGGCTCGACAATGCGCGCGCGTTATTAAAACCACCCCAAAAGACCGTCCCGGTGTTATATTCTAATTAAAAGAACAATTTCCGGCCCTTGGCGGACCAACTGTTCAGAATCCGACCGGCCCGCGGAGAATGGAAAAGGCGGCCCACATGGAAGCAAACGAACTCAAAAGGGAATACACCGAAGCGGAAATTAAGGAAGAAAACAGGCGAATCAGGCACCTGAGGAGGCTGGTCGACTTTTCGCTGGCGCTGATCGCGCAAACCCAGGTATCCCTCGAAGAAGCCCAGGCGGTGGTGGAAGGGGTCCGGCAGCATGCAAAGCGACTTTTTCCGGGAAAAGAAGATACTTTCGACCTCATCTACACGCCCCGCTTCAGACGGCTTATTGCGGAAAAATTCGGCCTGCTGTAACATTGTCGCGGTAATTTTCAATGACCCCCAAAAGAGCGGGGGACTGCGGAATCCCGACGAACGGCAGGCTGGAAAGCCTGCCCCACGATCCTGAGCAGCGCCTGCCGGAAATGGGGTCCCCACGGTCCTAAGCCGCGCGGCGCAGGGGTGGCGGGACGTCGCTTCCACGCATTGACCAACTTCGGTTTTCGCCGATCGCCAAGGAATGTATCGCCGAATGAATGAAACCACCCGGAGATTGCAGCGCGAAGCGGAAAGGATAGCGTCAAAACACCCCGTTCCGGAGTTCTACACCCGGTTCAAGGCCCCTCACTCCGTTGCGAAAAAACTCTTCTTCAACCACCCGGGCGTGCTTCGCCTGCGAAAAATCGCCGAACCCCAGTACAATGAAGCGCTCGGACACGGTCTCTATCACTGCACCCGTGTCAGCATCGATTCAGCCGCCCTGCTCTTTATCGAAACGGATTCCGAGCGGATGAAACCGGTTGCCGTCGAACGGCTGATGGTCCTCGGGATCTTTGCCGGCCTGCTCCACGACGTCTGCCGCGGCGACGACAACCACGCCGAATGCGGGGCCGTCGAAGCGGAAAAAATCCTCCAGGATTTCCACCACCTGAGCAAGAACGAAGTCGCCTGCATCTGCAACGCCATAAGAAACCACGAAGCCTTCGTCCCCCCCGCCTCCGTCGAGAGCCCGCGCCACTGGATGCAGCTTGTCAGCGACTGCCTCTACGACGCGGACAAGTTCCGCTGGGGCGCGGACACCTTCACCCACACGCTCTGGCACATCGCCGACCACCAGGGGCTCGACCCGCGAGAACTCATCCGCAGGTTTCCCTGGGGGATGACGGGCACCTACCGGATAATCGAAACCTTCAGGACGCCCACGGGCCGGCAGTACGGGCCGGAGATCATCGAAACCGGGGTGGAAATCGGGAAGGAAATCTACCGCTACCTGCTCCATCACTACAGGGACGAACCATGATAAACGACACGATCACCGAGGTCGGCGGCCTGCGCGTCGGGCATGCCGAGCTGGAGGGAATTCCGAGCGGGTGCACGGTCATTTTGCCGCGGTCCGAGATGGCGGCCGGGGTGGACATACGCGGAGGGGCGCCGGGGACCTACGGGACCGATTCTTTGAACCCGATCAACCTGGTCGGAAGCGTCAACGGGCTCTTTTTCGCCGGAGGGAGCGCTTTCGGGCTGAGCGCGGCGGACGGGCTGCGGCGATTTCTCAGGGAGCGCGGCCTGGGCTTCGAGACCGACCATGGGCCGATCCCGATTGTCGCGGGGGCGATCCTATTCGACCTCGGAGTGAACCACACGAACGTCTTTCCCGATTCCGACCTGGCTTACTCGGCATGCATCAACGCCTCGGCGGCCCCGGTCCGGGAGGGAGGCGTCGGCGCGGGGGCGGGGGCCACGGTGGGCAATCTCTTCGGCTCCGAGCGCTGCATGAAATCGGGCATCGGGAGCAGTTGCATCATCGGCGGCGGCGGGCTCAAGGTCGGGGCGCTCATAGCGGTAAACGCGTTCGGGGAGATTTTCGACCCGGCGACCGGGGCAAAAGTTGCAGGGGCGAGAAAAAGCGCTCGAAGCCTCGAGCTTGCCGACTCGATGCCGGAACTGCTGAAAATGACATGCTTCAGGGGATTTTCCGGCGCGGAGGCGACGATCGTGGGGGCCGTCGCGACAAACGCGAAACTCGACAAGACCCAGCTTACCAAGGTCGCCCAGATGGCCCACGACGGGCTCGCGAGGACGGTCTTCCCGGCGCACACGCAATACGACGGAGACACGATCTTCGCCCTGAGCTGCGGCGACCTGGAAGGGCCCGAGGTGAGCATGGTCGGCGCGCTGGCCGTGCTGGCCGCATCCGAGGCGGTACTCCGGGCGGTCCGGAAGGCGGAAAGCATCGACGGCATCCCCGCGTATGCCGACATCAAGCGCTGATCCGCCGGGCTTATCCGGCGGCAGGCAACGTCGGGCAGACAGCGTGGGGCAGACAATGTGGACGGGCGGTGTGGGGCAGGCTTTCCAGCCTGCCGTTTCCTGGGATTCCGCAATCCTTCACCGGCAGGCCGAAAAGCCTGCCCCACGCCGGGATGTCTCCGTGTCCGGCAGACCGGGCGGGGATCAACCCCGCCCCTACGGTTTAACGATGGCGTCAGGTTACGTTAAGGACCGTAACACCGGGGTTGACACCGGCGTTCGACCGTAGGGGCGGGGTTGACACC
>JBAQYM010000125.1:0-14693 GCA_049300095.1 Syntrophobacteraceae bacterium | reverse complement strand
CCCCGGACCAGGTCCGGGGCAGGCGCCGGAACCCGGAAAGCATTGAGCAACTTTTTGTGAAACTTCTTGAGACCAATGCAGTCTCATTCTCGTAGAAAGCCTATCCGGGGACTTGGCGGCGTCGCTCTTATGAAACTTCATTGGGTCAATGAAGTGTCATGCTCGTTCAAACCCTGTCCGAGGACTGGGCGGCTCCGCTGGATTCCGGCTTCCGCCCATTGCCGTCAACTTAACAGCAATACCGTTCACTTAAGGCAGCCAGGGACGTGCGGCACTTTAAGCGAACAGTATTGAACTTAACAGCAGAGGTTGTGCCGGGAACCCAAAGGGGACTCCCCTCCCTTGGTGGGAGGGGCCGGGGGAGGGGGTCGAATAACCCGCGTAATTCCCTCTCGCCCGCCCGACGACACCCCCCACCCGGCCTCCCCCATCGAAGGGGGAGGAGTTCCCTTCGGAACGGACCGGCTCTAGGCCGCTGTCTTCCCAATGGTTAGGCATTCGCATGGCAAATTCGGACCAGCGGACACGACTCATTTCAGCGGGCATTTCTTAAGTTGACGGCAACGGACTTCCGCCGGAATGACCTCGGGATGGTTATGCAAAGGTCGCTGTATTCCGACCGTAAGCCCGGGACCGGGACCGTAATTTATTGCCGCCCCTTGCTATTGACTGACTATTAGATAATAATTATTCATGCAATCACCGCGCCGCACCCGTTCCCGGGGAGCGATCGCGAAGCAATTTTCGCCAAGCACCGGCGCGGTATTTGTCCGTCCAAACGGTTCCAATGCCTCTAAACCCTCATTAGCAGCGCCATTCGGAGCAACCGTATGAGAAATCCGGAGGATATCCGGCAATGCCAGACCGTTAACTGCGGCTATATTTACGACCCCGACAAAGGCGACAGGAAGGGGAAAATCCCCAAAGGAGTCAAGTTCGAAGATCTCCCGGATTCCTGGAGATGCCCGATTTGCGGCGGAACGAAGAAATGCTTTCGCCCGATTGTGGGACCGGGGTCCACACAAGAGATACGATGCGAGCTGCCGACAACAAATTGAGATAAACCGGCGGGCCGTGCTCGGCCTTTGCTTGGCGGCCAATCGGCGCTGAGGCGGAAATGCGCGCATAGAACTTCCGGCGCCCCGGAACATATAATCCTGTAATACTGCCAATACTGCTCCGGCAGTTTCAATCCAGAGGAGGAACGGTCATGCCGAAAGGGATCGTGGTTTTTGCAACGAGAACCAGTCAGACCTACAAAATCGCTCAACTGATTGCCGAAGGGATGCGTTTCGAAGGATATGATGTCGACGTTCTCAATGTGACCGAGATCGACAAAGGCGGCATCTCTCTTAACGAGTACAGCGCGGTTGTGCTCGGATCGCCCACTTATCACGGCGAGATGCTTCAATCCATGAAGACGTTCCTGTTCCTTGCCGAAAAAGCGAATCTCGAGGGGAAAGCCGGCGGAGCGTTTGGCGCTTTTGGATGGAGTGGGGAGGCGCCGGGGCGTATTTTCGATACGATGACACATATTCTGAAGATGAATATGGCACGGGAGCCGTTGAGACTCAAATCCGCGGACCTTGGCGGCGGCATCAAAATGGCCCAGGATTACGGGCGGGAGATAGCCAGGAAGGCGCTCGCGTCGACGTAACGCATTCTTCAATGCGTTGTCGTCGCGGGTCGGGTCGGCGCTCCCGCATGCTTATTCCGGGAATGATCCCGTAGGAACGTCTCGAACATCATGAGCAGGAGGAATATGGAAATGGATAAATATGTCTGCGGTGTATGCGGGTATGTCTACGATCCCGCAAAGGGCGACCCCGAGAACGGCATCGCCCCGGGAACCGGATTCGAAGATTTGCCGGATGATTGGACATGTCCCCTGTGTGGAGCTCCCAAGAGCGACTTCGAGAAGCAATAAGCATTTACACCCGCTCGCAATGTCAGCGGGACCGTTCCCGCAAACGCCGCGGGAGTGAGGTCCGCAGGTCCTGGGATGTATGCGGACTGCTTGGAATTCTGAGCTATGCCACTGGGCAATAGCTCCTGAAATTGCTTCGCAGGTTATTTACGGACAAGTTCTTAATCGTAAAACATGAGGGGGAGGCTGTCCGCCACGAGAAAGCCTTTGCGGGTGGGTTGCATCCTGCCGCCGTTCACATTTATCAGGCCCGATTTCTGTAACTCCGCCAAGGCCTTACACATTTTCCGCAACTCTTGCATCCTGCCGTCGTTCACGCTTACCAGGCCCATTTGCCGCGACTCATCGAAAGCTTTATCCATTTTCTGCAAATCATCCACGGCGTTGCCCGATTTCTGTAATTCCTCCAAAACCTTGCCTATCCCCGATCCGCCTCCGAGCGCATGAAGATCCACGCCGTCGCTTGTCCTCAGGCCAAGGTAGAGAGATTCGAGGTCGAGCTGCTCTTCCGAGAGGACCTCCGAGGACTCGATGGGCGACTTGCCCTCCGCAATGAGTTGGCAGTATTTCTTGATCGACCTCACATTCCACCACCTGCTCCCGGCCTGGAACGAATGGGCCGAGGGACCCAGACCGAGGTACGGTGTATGGTCCCAGTATTTTCGGTTGTGGCGGGACATGAATTCCCGGCCTCGGGCAAAATTGGATATTTCGTAGTGATGGTAGCCGCGTCTTTCGAGATAGCGCGAGGTCCAGATGAAAAACGCCCGTTCCAGCTTATCCGCGATGGGGCGAACCCGGCCGTCCGCCTTCATTTTCCAGAACGCGGCGCCTCTTTCGAAGGTCAACTGGTAGCATGAAAGGTGTTCCGGCCGGTATTCGAGGACCCGGTCAACCGTCCTTTTCCATCCCTGCATGCTCTGCGTTTCCAGCCCGTACATGAGATCCACCCCGACATTGGCGAACCCGGCCGCGCGGACCATATCGAGCGCCAGCAGCGCCCGCTTCGAGGTGTGGCGTCGTCCCAGGTATTGCAGGTCTCGGTCATCAAGAGACTGGACGCCAAGACTGACGCGGTTGACGCCGAGGTCCCGGATGGCCTTCAGCCTGTCCCCGGACAGGCCCTCGGGATTGGCCTCCATGGTCGTCTCCGATCCGGGGCAAAAGGTAAAATGCTTGCGGACGCAACCCAGCAGCGCGGCGAGTTCACGCTCGCCAAGGACCGTGGGGGTGCCGCCCCCCAGGTAGAGTGAATCGAAGGCGTGGAATTTTTCCTTGTACAGAAGCACTTCCCTTTGAACGGCATTCAGCCATTCCGGGACCGAGGCGGCGGAAGCAACGGAGTAAAAATCGCAGTAAAGGCACTTCGAGCGGCAAAACGGGACGTGGATGTAGAGTCCGGGGTGTTCCTCTTTATTCATCTCTGGTTTTCAGGACGGAAACAAATGCGCTCTGAGGGATCATGACGGAACCCACCATTTTCATCCTTTTCTTTCCTTTCTTCTGCTTTTCGAGGAGCTTGCGCTTCCGGGAGATGTCCCCGCCGTAGCACTTGGCCGTGACATCTTTTCTGAAGGCCGAAATGGTGGAGCGGGAGATGATTTTCCCGCCGATGGCCCCCTGGATGGCGATTTTGAAGTTGTGCCTCGGGATTTCCTCTTTCAGGCGATCGCAGACCTGCACCCCCCACTCCCTCGCGCGCTCGCGGTGCACGATCAGGGACAGGGCGTCGACTTTTTCCGCGTTCACCAGGATGTCCAGCTTTACCAAATCGCTTTCCCGGTATTCGATGAGTTCGTAGTCAAACGAGCCGTATCCCTGGGTGACCGTCTTCAGCCGGTCGTAGAAGTCGAAGACCACCTCGGCAAGGGGCATGTCGAAGGTGATTTCTACCCGCGCCGGCGTCGGATAGACGGTCCTCGGGTTGGCCCCCCGGCGTTCCAGGCACAATTTCATCACCACGCCCATGTAGCGCTCGGGGATGATGATCGTGGCCCGGATAAAGGGTTCCGCCGAGCTTTTGATAAGCATGGGGTCCGGATAGTACTGAGGGTTTTCCACGGTGACCGTCGAGCCGTCGAGCAGCGTAAACTGATAGCGGACGCTTGGCACCGTCATGATGATGGACTGGTCGAACTCGCGCTCGAGCCGCTCCTGCACGATCTCGAGGTGAAGGAGCCCGAGGAAGCCGCAGCGGAAACCCTGGCCCAGGGCTATGGAGGAATCTTTCTGGTACGTCAGCGAGGCGTCGTTTAGCGTGTACTTTTCGAGCGAAGCCACAAGGGACGGATAATCATCGGAAGAGATCGGGTAGATGGAAGAAAAGACAACGGGTTTTACATCCTTGAATCCGGGCAGGGAAGATGAAACGGGATTGGAATCCAGGGTTATGGTGTCGCCGACCCTCACGTCGGCCACGGTTTTTATTCCCGCGATGACGTACCCCACGGAACCCGCCGAAAGTTCCCGCCGAGGCTCCCTGCCCAGGCAAAAGACGCCAACCTCCTCGACCTTGTGGGTCGCGCCGTTGAACATGAGGCGGATGATGTCGCCCTGCCGGACCGTGCCGTCGAAAACGCGGCAGCTCACGACGGTGCCCCGGAAAGAGTCGTAGTGGGCATCGAAGATCAACGCCGCAAGCGGTTTTTCGGTTTCTCCCGACGGGGCCGGGACCCGGGTTACGATAGCTTCGAGAACATCCTCGATTCCCGTCCCCTCCTTTGCGGAACACAGGATGGCGTGGTCCGAATCAAGCCCGAGGTCGTGCTCGATCTGCTCTTTGGCCGCATCGATATCGGCCGAGGGCAGGTCGATTTTGTTGATCACCGGGATGATGGTGAGATCGTGCTCCATGGCGGCGTACAGGTTGGCTATCGTCTGCGCCTGGACCCCCTGGGAAGCGTCCACGAGCAGGAGCACTCCCTCGCACGAAGCCAGCGCGCGGGACACCTCGTATGAGAAATCCACGTGGCCCGGGGTATCGATGAGATTGAGCGTGAATGCCTCGCCGGACTTGCTCGTGTAGGAGAGCACCACGGTCTGGCTCTTGATGGTGATGCCTCTTTCTCGCTCGATGTCCATGTTATCGAGAATCTGGTCGCGAAACTGCCGGTCGCTCACCAGCCCGGCGTGCTGGATCAAACGGTCGGCCAGGGTGGACTTTCCATGATCGATATGGGCGATAATGCTGAAGTTTCTGATCCGCTGCATCGTCAATTTGATTTTATCCCTCGGCGGAACGCCCCGCGAAGACCTCGGGTCCAAAGCCGCGAATATTTTAATCCGGGACTTTGCCTCCGCGCGGTCTCACGTTCGGAATTCCGCCGGCTAATGAATATTTCGCATCCGCCTTTTCCGGGTCGAGGGCGCCTGAATCTTCCGGGAAATCCGTATAGGCCTGACGGTCCCCGTGGGTCGGGGGAAACATGTTCTCATGGCTGAAAGCTGAGCGGTGATATTAATTGCTTCCGGGAGGTATTTCAATAGCGGGTGCTCACGGGGAGGTCAAAAACATGTTTCCCCGGAAGTTCTCGGCAAAGGGGCTGTTGTCGGAATAAGGAACTGTGGAAAAACTCTCGATTCCGGCAGTCCGGGCGGGGATCAACCCCGCCCCTACGCACAAAGGACGGCATCAGGCCCACCGCAAATTTCAACGCAACCCGACGCCATTGTTCAACCGTAGGGGCGGGGTCGATCCCCGCCCGGACTGCCGGAATGGCAAGGGCTGACCATCTCGAATGTACTGGGTTTGGATCCACACCCGGGAAGGGACCTGCGGTTTGGGCAACAGCCCCTAAAGAGGTGGAAACCGGAATCCGGGGCACACAACCGGGAATATCCGGCCCCTCCTCTACGTAACTTCTTAAATGTATTGAAATTAAAATGAACGCAGCCTGTAAAAAACGAAAAACGGGCGGGCGGGCAATTGCCGCGCACTGGATTTACCTCAGAAATCCCCTTACCTCGCCGGACCTGAGCTTATCCTCCCGGAGATACTCGGCGGCAAGATCGGCGTAATGGGACCAACTGTGGCGGATCAGCTCGCGCTCCGCCTCGCCGGCCTGTCTTTTGAGTTTTGCGGGGACCCCCATCACCACCGATTCGGGCGGGACCTCGAAGCCTTGCGGGACGAGCGATCCGGCCGCGATCACCGAACCCTTCCCGATTTTCGCCCCATCGAGAATAATCGCCCCCATTCCGATCATGCAGTCGTCTTCGACGGTGCATCCGTGGACTATGGCCTTGTGGCCGATAACTACGCGGTCCCCGATGGTGAGCGGGTATTTCGGCCCGGTCACATGGAGCGTCGAGTTGTCCTGTATGCAGGTGTCCGAGCCGATCCGGATGTAGTGGACGTCACCGCGCACCACGGTGTTGAACCACACGCCGCACCGGTTGCCGATCACCACGTCGCCGATCACCCACGCGCCCGGGGCGATGAAGACGTCCTCGGCGATGCGCGGCCAAATGTCGCGATAAGTTAAAATCCCCATTTATTTTACTCCGGTTACCGTTTTAGGTTCCCTCTGCCTGAGGTCGAGAAGTCCGGCGACCACCCCCGAGGCATATTTGACGAATTCCTGGAATTGCGCGGGCTCCAGGGCCCCCTTTTTGGGATTGGGGACCGAATCGGGCAGGCTGAGCGCAAGGGGCGCGTTTTGCAGATCGCTCCTCGGGACGACCTCGAACTCGGGCTCGAACGCGCCCGCAAAATACTTGTCCTGGAATACCGCAAATTTCAGCGCGTGGGCCGTGGCATCGAGAATCGCCAGGCGCTTCGGGTCGACCTTCTTTTCGGCAACGGCCCTCCTGATCCCGGCCAGGCATTCTCCACCCTGCGTGCAGGCGATATGGCCGTTGCGGTTGGCCGTGAGCATCGAATCCATGATCTCCTGCTCGCTCACCTCGACGATCCGCACCGCGTCCTCCCCGGCGATCTTCCGGTACTGCTCGACCAGCCGTATCACGCGGGGCATCGAGACCGGGTTCCCGATCATGGCGGCCTGGGCGACGCTCGGCCGGACCACAACGGGGCGGTAGCTCCTCTTCGCGGCTTCGGGTTCGATGTAGTAGAGATAAACCGGATTGGCGTGCTCGGACTGCACCCCGATGATTGCCGGAAGCGACTCGATGATCCCGAGGTCGAAGAGCTTGAGAAAGCCCGCCATGACGGCCGTAATATTCCCCGCGTTGCCTATCGGGACGACAACCGCGAGGTCCTCGACATTGTAGTCAAAACCCTGCGCTATTTCGTAACTGTAGGATTCCTGGCCGAGAATGCGCCAGGCATTTTTCGAGTTCATGAGGGCGACCGCGTAATTTTCCGAGAGGTGCTCGACGACTTTCATGCAGTCGTCGAAAACGCCGGGGATCTCTATCACGCTGGCGCCGTTTCCAAGCGGCTGGCCCAGTTGCTGCGGGGTGACCTTCCCCTGGGGCAGCAGCACGGCGGACTTGACGTTTCCGGCCAGGTAGGCGGCATACAGGGCGGCGGATGCCGAAGTGTCCCCCGTGGACGCGCAGATTGCCAGGACGTCGCGCGCGCCGCGCCTCTTGATCAGGTAATTGAGGTAGCTGAAAGCGCTCGCCATGCCGCGGTCCTTAAAGGACGCGCTCGGGTTCTGGCCGTCGTTTTTGAAGCACAGGGAAATGCCCGCCCAGCCGTTGAGGGCGTCGTTAGCCGCCACGACCGGGGTGTGTCCCTCACCCAGGCAGATGATGTCCTCGACCGGGATTATCGAGCCGATCAGCTCATGAAACCGGTATATTCCACGCAGGGCAGGGGTGTTCAGCATGCGCCTGTAATCGAATATTTCCCGCCATTTCCGGCCCGGTACATTTTTGTGCCGTTCCCATTCCCCGTCCTCGATGAGAAGGACCGCCCCGCACCGCGGGCAGGTGTAGAGCAGTTCCTCGATGCCGAAGCGGCCTTCACACCCCAGGCACCGATAGAAGTAATCGCCGCCGACCTTCGGCGTGACATGGTCCCTGATCTCGGCGGGGAACCGGTCTATCTTCATTATGAGGACTCCAGCGTTCGAGTTGCGGGTTGCCTGTTGCGGGTCGATTCTGCCGCGCGGTCACATCCAACACCCGACATTCCGTTTCGCAAGCGTTCACTGCGGAGACGCGGAGGGCGCGGAGGCAATGACCGGATTCAGACATCGAGTATCAGGCCAAGGTGGAAAAACGGAGGCCTGAAACCTGATCTTCGAGTATTTCTCCGCGTCTCCGCGGTGAATGCTCGCCCGGTTTCAAGTATCAAATATTCGGAATCAATAATCAAGGGGGTTATGGCGAGGGCTGCGGCCACGGAGGCGGGACCGGAAGGTGTGGCATAAAAGACACAGTACGGAAAAGCGTTGTATCCTTTATGCCACATAGCGGATTTTATTCTGGGCTTGATCTTTTTTCCCGGTCCATGTAATAGTGCCTCCGAGCTTGTTCCCAGGCGGAATTTGAGCTGCCGGACCCGCCTGTTTCGATCTGGCACGAAAAATGCTCCGGGAAACCCGCGAGGAGGGAAAAAGGGGCGTGAATTATACATTTTACAAGCAGCACACGATCTGTAAGGAGGTGTGGTGCAGCGGCATAGGGCTGCACTCGGGCCTCAAGATGTCAATGCGACTGAAACCTGCCGCCGCGGGGCATGGCATCCGGTTTCGTCGGATGGACGTCTGTAACTGTCCAACCATTCCAGCACACTACCACCGCGTGGTAAACACCTTCCAGGCCACCACCATCGGTTTCGAGGGAGTTCTCGTTTCCACGATCGAACATCTCATGGCCGCGCTCTATGCCTCGGGCGTCGATAATGTGCTCGTCGAGGTAAACGGTCCGGAGGTCCCCATATTCGACGGCAGTTCCGGGCCATATCTCAAGATGATCGAAAGGGCGGGCTTTCGCGAACTCGATGCGGTCCGGAACTACCTCGCGATCGAGAAACCGATACTCATCCGGGACGGCGATTCCTACATCAAGGCAAGTCCGTGCGATCATTTCCGGGTGCGCTACATAATCGACTTCCCCCATCCGATGATCGGCAAACAGGAACTGACCTGGTCGCCTGAAAACGGAAGCTTTGGAAGGGAAATAGCCGAGGCCAGGACGTTCGGGTTCCTCAAGGACGTCCGGAAGCTCCAGACGATGGGTTTGATCCAGGGCGGATCGCTTGCCAACGCCGTCGTATTCAGTGAAGACGACCTGCTGAACGTGGGCGGCTTCCGGTACGCGGATGAGTGCGTCCGGCACAAGATCCTGGACTTCATAGGGGACCTGGCGCTGACCGGAATGCACGTGCTCGGCGAGTTTGAAGTACGCAAGGCGGGACACGGGCTCCACAGCAGATTTTTGCGCAGGGTCATGAACGGGCGGGGTTATGTCGCCCCCAGGCCCGCTGCCGTCCCGGCCGCGTATGTGGCCGCCTCGGCCATCTCGGCCTTCGCCGGCAGGCTCCCCCAGCAGGGTAAAGTTCTTTAGCCCTGAGTTTATCTTCGGATTATCACATCCCGTCCCTCCCGCTCCGGCGGAGGTGACGGGATTTTTCGTTGCAATCCCCGACAATTTCCGCCGCTAAAAATCCAACGCCCCCGCATACCCGGTCAGCTCGACATAGCCTTCCGCCGAAACGGGCCGCTCCCCCGCCGCCGTACCCTTTGCGCTCACGCTCCCCTCCCAGTAGGTTACGCGGGCGCTGCCGGGGCTTTGCACTTCCTGGTCTAGCATATTGGGCGTGATGTCGATGCGAAGCCCGGCTGGGAACACCTCGAGCCCCCGGGCGGACGGGTAGATCGTCCCGGTGCGCGGACTTTTCCAGGCATCGAGGGTCTTCACCCGAAAATCTCCCGAGCCGAGATGCACGGCATTGTCTTCGGCGTCCACATACGTTCCGCTCGAAGCCGGGCTGATGCCGCCGTCCCGCTCGCGCATGAGGTAGATCATGAGGTCGCTACCGTCGGATAGCCGCAGGCTGAACCAGTCCCAGCCCGCAAGACGCGGATCGAGCGGAGCGCTTGAAAATTCATGGTCCATCCAGGCCGTGCCGGAAACGGTCCTCTCACGCCCCCCGGCGGTGAGTTTTCCCGTGACCTTCAGGCGGGTGATCGAATAATAGCAGCTCGCCTCCTCCGGGGCTTCCCCCTTCCGGCTGTAACCCGAATCCCCGTGCAAAACGGGGGGCCTTTGCGGCAGGAGTTCGAGATCGAAGGAAAATTCGGCCGACTTGGCCGAGAGCGTGTGGGCGCCCGGAGCGATTTGCGCGCGATTCTCGCCGACGAAGACCTCGAACCGGCCGCCCTCGCCGGACACCGCGCCGGGATGCCCATCGTGCGGCCCGGCGGCCGCTCCGGCAAGCCCGAGAACGGCCCGCGACATCTTCTCGCCGAAATAAAATTTTCCGGAGGAAATATCCGATACCGCCGCATGGACCGCAAACACCTGGCCGGTCCTCCACGCGGAACTCTCCGGGGGCCACTGCGCCTCCGCCTTCTTTGGAAGTGTCCTTATGCGGAAGAACGTAAGCTGAAACCCGAAGGGCCCGCCTTCATCCGATTGCAGGTTTCCCGTGTAGTACCACCATTCGACGCGGTAATCCGGGTGAGACGCATGGTCTTGCGGGAAACCGAGTCGGCAGGGACCGGCGACCACCGGGTAATCGGCGGCCTCCGCGAAGACCGGGTGCGGGCAGGACGCAAAAAGGGCCAGGAAAACCATGATGGCGATTGCCGCGCAGGGGTCACACCTACACTTTTTACACATCCAGTTCTTTCTCAAGCATTCCAACGGCTTTGCGCACAGAATCACTTTGTTTCATTGCCTCCGCAACCCGCCTGCTTGCTTGCGTGACCGCAGACTCTCCCACCCCGTATGCGGTGCCGATCTCTTTGAGCTTGAGACCGGTGTGGCGTCGGCATAGATACAGTCCCAGCCGTCGTGCCGTTGCGCGGTCGTTTACGAACAGACCCTCCACCGCGATACGAATAGCCTCCAACGCGGGTCTGTCGGCAAGTTGAGAAAGGGCTGGCAACTCCCGGTTGGCCTGCGCCTCCTTTAGGAACTTCTCACACACCCACTCCACGAAAGACTCACTCCCAAGGAGCGTCGATGCCCTCACGTTCTCAAATGGGCTTGCACACACCCGCCCGGCCTCTCCATCCACAAAATCCCGGTACCGTTTCTGAGCCGTCTTTTCCTCGGACCCAAAATAAGAAAGGATGAACTCCCGGTGCAGCCACGGTGGAGTGAAGACCGGCCCGGCGTATGCCCGGTAGCTCGACCACAAGTACTCACCGGGTTTGGCAACAAGCCCGGCCCTTACCGGATTTAGGTGGATGTAGCGGGAAAGTACCTGTGCATATTCATCTTTATCGACCAGGATGGCTTTGTAGCGGCCTTGGAACAGGTGACCCGCCCGACTCCGTTTCACATTAAAGTAAGTGGTGTAGGCGCCGTTTATGTGTTGCATGATCCGGGACAGATTCCCGCGAGGAGTCTCCACCAAGAGGTGGTAGTGATTGGACATCAGGCAGTATACATGGATTCGCGCGCCATAACGGACCGTTGCCGACTCCAGGTAGGAAAGAAACTGCTCACGGTCCCTTGCATTCAAGAAGAGATCCCTGCGCTCGTTTCCCCTGGATGCAACATGGTAGAATGCTCCGGGATATTCGACTCGAAGTGCCCTGGCCACCGGCGGTCCTCCTGCTCAGTTGGTTCCTTCACTCTCACAAGTTCATATCCTATCTCTATCTCGACGTTCCAGTTGTGTCAAGAGTGTAGGTGTGACCCCGACTCTGCTCTGATCAGAATTCGTAATTTATCACCGCCAGCGCGACGTGCGCCCCGTAGTCAAAGGGAGATTTCCCCGTGAGGGGGTCCCGGAAGATGATGACACCCTTCCCCGCTCCGAAATCTTCGTAAAGATAGCCGCACCTGAAAGAAAATTTGTCGGAGCACCGGACGCGCACGAAACTCTCGGCTCGCGCAAGGGCGCCCGTTCCGGCCGGGATGTCTCCGACCTGGTAGTTGGATCGCGAGAATGAATAGCTGCCTCGGGATACGAAGCTGAGCCTGTCGGGAATCAGGGTGTAGATCATGCCGGCGCTTGCCGTGTCGAGCGTGTCGTCCGCCCGCGTGATATCCCCCGCAACGATCCCCGAAGCTTGCCGCGTGCTGAATTCTTCGTGCTGATAATTCACATGGAACGCCAGGCGGCTGAACGGGGTCCAGGTGAGCGCGGCCCCCACCGCCCAGCTTGTCCCGCCGATAAGGTTGTATATCGATTTGGCGTAGGCGTCGCTCGACACCCCGTAGGTGAGGGCAATGTTCATGTCCTTTGACGGAATGAGTTCGGTTGTGAGGTCCACCCCGGTCCTGGTCCGGTCGGCGAGGCCGAACTTCGGCAGCAGGATTTGTTCGGGGTCCTGGGGATTTGCTTCGATGAGGCGATAATTGGATCCCGAGCGGAATGACTGGGAATAGCCCGTGGAAACATTCAGCCAGGAAAGAGGAGAGGCCTTTAATGCGACCCTTTGGGTATGTTCGTCCGTCGAGGCGTTTTCCCAATACTCGGGGTCTCGTTCCCAGCGTTGCCACCTGTACCCCATATTGACGGAGAAGGGCGAGGCCATATCCCACATCGCGTCGACCTTGACATCCTTGGTGAGATAGGGGAACCGGTCCGCGCGAATCAGATCGGTTGCCGCGTCGCTCGTGGAATGCGAATCGTAGGACCGGATAGAGGTATTGAACCTGAGCGGGTTGAACGGGCGCTTGAACTCGGTAATATATCCAAAGAGCGGATGTTCCGGTTCGATGGTGTTGGATAGTCCCCAGTACCGCTCGGAGGCGGGATTGTCCCCCGAACGCCAGCCGAAGGAGAAGGTATTGTTCAACAGCGACTGGCCGAGCATGAACAGGCTGCCGGAATTTCCGAGATAGGATAAGGATGGATCGTTGGGAGGGGACCTGTCGTTTCGCGTATACGACGGGACCGTGGCGAAGGACTGCATGACATTGTAATCGGAGGCGTAACTGTTAAAGGAAAACTGAAACTGGAACCTCGGCCTGTCGTACCCGCCGGCCGGTTGGAAATAGTGGGAGGTTTCCTCGGATGAGGGGTTGAAACCGGAAATCACCGGGACGACGGTTCCCTGACCGTGGGAACGCCGGTAGAAACCCTGCTCGGCGGCCGCGCCTGAAAGGCCCGTGTCCTTGCCGCTTCCCCCGCTCGCGGACCGGGAAGACCAGTCCCTCTCCAAACAATCGCCGACCCTGCCGTTTGGGGCCACGAAGAGCGTGTCCCCCCCGCTCAAAACCGTCGAAGCGCCGCCGAACCCGTCGCCAGGAGAAACGATCTCCACGCGTTCCTTAAAAGAGGGGATCTTGACTTCGCAGTAATCGAGGGCCACGGTCCTCTTCGGCTTGAATTTTCCATTCAGCAAGTCCAGAGACTCGGCGTATTCCGCCGCGGCATAGCTTCCGCCCGCGCGATTGCCCAACACCCGTTCCGCCCCCGCGGCATGACCCGCAAAAAAGACCATCATGCCCGCCGAGAGCCCGATAACCATGCCTTTCAAGCGCGCTTTCATCTTTACACCCCCCCTCCGAGTGTATCCAATCGGGCGCCGTTCCCGAATAGCCGGTGTATGGAATTTACCGGGGTCTGCCCACTGCCCCCGGTCCCCCTCGACTGGACCCGGAAATCCGCTGGTCGCGAACGCGGCCGCGACTGCGCCGGCAGGAACAGGTTGTCTGAACGTCGAGTCCTTTGCCTGATAACGCGCCGGAAACGCTCGCGCCGGAGATGAACAGACGCACCGGCGCGTCAGCGGGGCGCATTGCAATATCAGAAATTCATTCAGGAAAAAGACTGAACGCTATCGAATTGCAGCAGTATTTAGTGCGATTGTTGGGCTGTCTGTGTCACGTGGACAAGAATTATTCTTAAGCGATACCGGATAAAGACGACCCTGCGGATAATCAAGAGCACGGAGTGTGGAGTTGAATGATTCGCAACGTACAGGGCATTATCGAGATCTTCGGATCAACGACCGGCGGCTCCACACGATGGGACCAATCCCCTGGTGAGCACTGGACTCTCCGGCGCGATATAAAAACAATACATCTTACTTAATAATTTGCTACAACTATGACGTAAGTGTTATTAAATTGAAAGATTTCTACTAATATGCCCGTGATTATCCATCATTGCGAGGACGATTGCCAGCAAAATGTATATTCCTACCGGTAGGTATATGAAATTTTCCTGGCAGTTGGCGCAATCGGAAAGGCTCTCGACTCCGGGCGGTTCGGGCGGGGACCAAGGGGCTGTTGCCCAAATCCTCATGACCGAAATGGTGGTTGCACATCACCGCAAAAGACAACCGGAATAGATCCGTGGGAGCGGCTTGCAGCCGCGATGGGCGTGCCAAAGCGACGAGATCGCGGTTAGAGTCCGGGGTG
Organism: Syntrophobacteraceae bacterium; assembly: GCA_049300095.1. Taxonomy (GTDB): domain Bacteria; phylum Desulfobacterota; class Syntrophobacteria; order Syntrophobacterales; family Syntrophobacteraceae; genus SbD1. Next base: position 304 of record JBAQYM010000125.1, on the reverse strand, counting down.
TTGCCACTGGAACGCGCATCCGCCGCCAGGGCACGTCCATCGCGGCTACAAGCCGCTCCCACCGGGGGTTGGGCTGTTTGCACTTTTCCCGTAATGGCTCGCAATCTTTTTGGGCAACAGCCCGTCAACCCCGCCCCTACGGATGTCAGGGCCGCCCGATGCCGTCGTTCACTCGTAGGGGCGGGGTTGAGGGGCTGTTGCCCAAATGTAAAAACTGCGACAGGTGTGGCCAAAACAGGGCGGAGGTCTCCCCTCCCTTGGCGGGAGGGGCTGGGGGAGGGGGTCGTAAGTACTTGAAAATTCA
>JBAQYM010000124.1:0-6757 GCA_049300095.1 Syntrophobacteraceae bacterium | reverse complement strand
GGCGGGGTTGATCCCCGCCCGGACTGCCGGAATGGTAGGGGCTTGCCATCACGAATGTATTTGGTTCGGATCCACACCCGGGAAGGTATCCGTGGTTTGGGCGACAGCCTCTGGAGCGTGGGAACGAGGACAGATCGTTCTCTGGGCGGCAGGCTGGAAAGCCTGCCGCCCAGAGTAGAGTAGAGTAGAGTAGAGTAGAGTAGAGGGCGAGAAATCCCGCAACCCGCCGCTCACGGCCCGCAACGCTTGCTACTCCGGGCGGCAAATCTCGGGGTCGAATTCCATTTCGTGCTTGAGGTCGCGTTCCATGAGGTCGCGAACGACCCGGCGCGGGTCTTTGTTTTCGTAGAGGACGCGGTAGATCTGTTCGCAGATGGGCATCTCGACTTCCATGCGTCTTGCGAGGAAGTGGATGGATTTTGCCGTCATGACGCCTTCGGCCACCATGCGCATCCCGCCGAGAATCTCATCGAGCTTTTTGCCCTGCCCGAGCTGGAACCCCACAGTGCGGTTCCGGCTGAGGTCGCCGGTGCAGGTGAGCAGCAGGTCGCCGATGCCGGCAAGCCCCGAGAATGTAAGCGGGTGGGCGCCCATCTTGACGCCGAGGCGCGAGGTTTCGGCAAGGCCCCTCGTGATGAGGGCGGCTCGCGTGTTGTAGCCGAAATTGAGTCCGTCGCAGACACCGGCGGCCACGGCGATAACGTTTTTCGACGCCCCGGCCAGTTCCACGCCGATCCTGTCGAGGCTGGTGTAGATGCGGAACCGGTCGGTGGACAGGACCCGCTGGACCTGTCGCGTAAGTTCGAGGTCGTCGCCCGCGAGGGTCACGGCGGTCGGGATGTTTTGCATGACCTCCTTGGCGAATGACGGCCCCGAGAGGCAGAGCACCCGGACGCCGCTTTGGTGCGCCAGGACCTCTTTCCAGATGCCCGACATGGTGAGAAGGGTCTCGTTTTCGATCCCCTTGGTCGCGCTGACGATTATGGCGTCGTCGCGCAGGTGCGGGAGCATCTTCACCACCACCCCGCGATAGACGTGCGAGGGAACGACCATGACCAGGAGGCCGCAGCCCTTGACGACACTCTCCAGCGCGTTTTGAGGCCGGACATTTTCATGGAGCCGGAAGCCGGGAAGATAGAAGGTGTTTTCCCGTGTTTTCAGGATTGTTTCGAATAAATCCTCTTCATAGACCCACAGGTTCACTTCCAATCCCCTGGAGGCAAGGAGGTGGGCCAGCGTGGTTCCCCAACTGCCCGCCCCAATTACGCCAACAGGCCCCGTATGTTTCAATTTTCGCCATCCTCTCTATTGTCGTCCGCCTCATCGAGAACGGTAAGGTCCACCACCTTTTCGCCTTCGGGCAGGCCGATCAGCTTGACCCCCTGGGTCACCCGCCCGAACTTGCTGATCTGCGCAACGGGCATGCGAATGAGGCGGCCCCTGTCGGTGATCAGCATGATCCCGCCCTCGTCTCCCACCTGGCGGAAGCCGATGACGCTGCCGTTTCGCTCGGTCACCCTAATGTTCAAAACCCCCATGCCGCCCCGCGTCTGGCAGCGGTAGTCCGCCTCGGGGGTGCGCTTTCCGAAGCCCTTCTCGGTCACCACCAGGATAAACTTGCCGGGGTCGATCAGGTCCATTCCCACAAGCTTGGTCCCCTTGACGTTCATCCCGCGTATGCCGCGGCTGACGCGCCCCAGGGGCCGGAATTCCTCTTCGCTCACCCGGATGCATTTGCCCGCGCCGCTCATGAGGAATATGTCCTGCTTGCCGTCGGTGATGCAAACCGAGATGAGATCGTCGTCGTCATCGAGGTTTATCGCCCGGATGCCGTTCGAGCGCGGGTTGGCGTAGGCGGACAGCTCGCTCTTCTTGATGATGCCGTTCCTGGTCGCCATCACCGCGTAGTGGTCCGGCGAGAAATCCTTTACCGGCAGGATGGTCTGGATCTTTTCGCCCGGCTGGAGCGGGAGAAGGTTCACCACGGCCTTGCCCAGCGCCGTCGGGCCCACTTCCGGGATTTCATAGACCTTGAGCCAGAAAACCTGGCCGCGGTTGGTGAAAACGAGCAGGTAGTCCTTGGTCGCGGCGGTGAAAAGGCTCGTCACGACGTCTTCTTCCCGCGTGCTCATGCCCGTGCGTCCCTTGCCGCCCCGGTTCTGGTTGCGGTAAACCGACAGCGGGGTGCGCTTGACGTAGCCGGCCCGGGAAATCGTCACCACCATTTCTTCCGTGGACATGAGGTCTTCGAGGCAGATGTCTCCCGCATCGGCGACAATCTCGGTCCGGCGGCCGTCGCTGAATTCTTCCATCAGCTCCCGGGTTTCCCCCCGGATCACGTCGTCGATAAGCGCGGAGGAGGCCAGAAGCTGCTTTAAGCGTTCGATTTCCTGTATGATTTCGGCGTATTCCCGCATGATCTTGTCGCGCTCGAGCCCGGTCAGGCGCTGGAGCCTCATGTTCAGGATTTCCTGCGCCTGGATGTCGGTAAACGCGAACTGCTCCATGAGGCCCCGTTTGGCCTCGGGAGGAGTGGCCGCGGCGCGGATCAGCTTTATCACCGCGTCGAGGTTTTCGAGCGCGATCTTTAAGCCTTCCAAGATGTGGGCGCGCTTCTCGGCCTGCTTCAGCTCAAATATCGTGCGCTTTACAATCACTTCGCGGCGGAAGCTGATAAAGTGCTGGAGGATCCGCTTGAGGCCGAACACCTCCGGCCTGTTGTCCACCACCGAGAGCATGATGATCCCGAAGGTGCTCTCGAGCGCCGTGTGCTTGTAGAGCTGGTTTTCGACGACCCTGGGATCATCGCCCTGCCGCAGCGTGAGGACCACCCGCATCCCCTGCCGGTCGGACTCGTCGCGGATGTCCATGATCCCTTCGATCTTCTTGAGCTTTACCAACTCGGCGATGCGCTCCAAAAGCCTCGCCTTGTTCACCTGGAAGGGGAGCTCGGTAATTATCAGGTGCTGCTTTCTGCCCGAGTCTTCCACTTCCACCCGGCCGCGCATCTTCACCATGCCCTTGCCGGTTTCGTAGGCCTCGCGGATCCCTTCGCGGCCGCAGATAAAACCCGCGGTCGGGAAATCCGGGCCGGGGATGAGGTACATGAGTTCCTTGACCGTTACGGCCGGGTTGTCGAGGAGCGCCAGCAGGCCCTTGCACAGCTCGTTTAAATTGTGCGGCGGGATGTTTGTCGCCATTCCGACCGCGATCCCCGACGAGCCGTTCAGGAGCAGGTTGGGGACCCGCGTCGGGAGCACCGACGGCTCGAGGATGGTGTTGTCGTAGTTCGGCAGGAACGGGACGGTTTCCTTCTCGATGTCCCGCATGAACTCCATGCCGATCTTCGCCATGCGGATTTCGGTGTATCGCATTGCCGCCGGAGGGTCCCCGTCGATCGACCCGAAATTTCCCTGGCCGTCGATGAGCATGTTGCGCATGGAAAAATTCTGCGCCATGCGCACCGTCGCATCGTAGATGGCCGCGTCTCCGTGCGGGTGATACTTACCCATGACATCACCGACGATGCGCGCCGATTTCTTGTAGGGCTTGTTGTAGTCGTTTCCGACCTCGTGCATCGAGTAGAGGATGCGCCGGTGCACGGGCTTGAGCCCGTCCCGAACGTCGGGTATGGCCCGCCCGATGATTACGCTCATGGCGTAATCGAGATAGGAGAGCTTTATTTCGTCGGCAATGTTTATCGTCCTGGTGTCCATTATCATTCCTGAACAGGTTTATTGGTTGAAAAGATGCAGATGTCGGATGTCGGATGTCGGATGTCGGATACTGGATGCCGGATACGCGAACACGACGCATTGCAGACAGTAGGTTGGGTTAAGCGATAGCGAAACCCAACGAGTACTGTTTTCATCCCGAAGAAATGTTGGGTTTCGCTATCGCTTAACCCAACCTACGCACTATCCAACATCCACCATCCGCCTCTAAATATCCAGCTCCCTGAAATCCAGCGCGTACGCCTGGATGAACTCCCGCCGGGGTTCCACCGGGTCGCCCATGAGGGTTTTGAAAAGCTCGTCGGCAAGGTACTGGTCGTCCACCCGCACCTGGAGCATGGTCCTTTTTTCCGGGTTCATGGTGGTTTCCCAGAGCTGTTCGGGGTTCATTTCACCAAGACCTTTGTATCTCTGGATACTGGTTCCCTTGCGGGCCTCGTCCATCAGGTGCTGGAAAAACACGCGCGGGTCGTCGAATTGCGCCTCGCCGTGGTTGTCTTTGACCACGTAGGGGGTCTGGTGCAGGACTTCGAGCTGCCGATAGAGCGCGAGCAGCTTCCGGAACTCGATCGAGGTCAGGAAGTCGTATCCCACGCGCATTCTTTTCTGGCCGTTCGTGGGCTCCATGACATCGAGGTCGTAGCCCCGCTGCTCTTCCTCCATTTCGATCGAGATCACCTCGTAGCCGATCTCTTCGAGCTTTCGCCTGAGCACGGCGGCGCACCGCTCCTGGTCCTCCTGGTCGAGGCCGTCCTGGTCGAAGATGCGGATGATCTCTTCGATGAGTTTCTTGGATATTCCCTTCTGCGCCTGGCGTTCGAGCCAGTCATCGTAGCGGGAGAAATTCCTCAGAAGCTGGACGAGCTGCTCGGGCGGAAGCGGGGCGTCGCTCCCGGGCAGAAAGACCTGCTTTTTCTCGGAGGCGCGCTTGAGCAAAAAGGTGTTCAGGCCGTCGTCGTCCTTGAGGTAGTGCTCGCTTTTCCCTATCGCCAGCCGGTAGAGCGGGGGCTGCGCGATATAGAGGTGCCCGCGTTCGATGAGTTCGGGCATCATGCGGAAAAAGAAGGTGAGAAGAAGCGTGCGGATGTGCGCGCCGTCGACGTCGGCATCGGTCATGATGATGGTTTTGTGATAGCGCAGCTTGTCCGGGTTGTATTCGTCCTTGCCGATCCCGGTGCCCAGGGCCGAGATCATGTTCCGGATTTCCTGGTTTTCGAGCATCTTGTCGAAACGCGATTTTTCGACGTTTAAAATCTTGCCCCGAAGCGGCAGGATGGCCTGGAAGGCCCTGTTTCTGCCCTGCTTGGCCGAGCCGCCGGCCGAATCGCCCTCGACGATGAATATCTCGCTCTTCGAGGGGTCGCGCTCCTGGCAGTCGGCAAGCTTTCCGGGAAGCGAGTGGTCGCTCAGCACCCCTTTCCTGCGGGTGAGTTCCTTTGCGCGCCGGGCGGCCTCGCGCGCCCTGGCGGCTTCGAGCACCTTCTCCAGGATCGCGCGGATGATCTTCGGATTCTCCTCGAAAAAGATCGACAGCTTCTCGTAGACGAGGTTTTCGACCCAACCCTTCACTTCGCTGTTTCCGAGCTTGGTCTTGGTCTGGCCCTCGAACTGGGGCTGCGAAATCTTTATGCTCACGATGGCGGTCAGGCCCTCGCGAACGTCGTCTCCGACCATTTTTTCGAGGTCCGGGGCCTTGATGGCCTTGTTCTGGACCGCGTACTGCTTGATCGAGCGCGTGAGCCCGGCCTTGAAGCCGGCAAGGTGCGTTCCGCCCTCTTTTGTGTTAATATTGTTGGCGAAAGTGAATATCTTTTCATTATACGTGTGGTTGTACTGGATGGCCACGTCGACGGCGATGCCCACCTTTTCCGCGGTGATGTTGATTACCTCGGGGAAAATAGGTTCCTTGTTCTTGTTGAGATATTCGACAAAGGAGATAAGCCCGCCTTCGTAGAAAAAGATTTTTTCCTTCGGGATGCGCTCGTCGAAGAGTTCGATCTTTACCCCGCTGTTGAGAAACGCGAGTTCCCTCAGGCGCTCGGCGAGAATGTCGAAGCTTATCTCGGTGGTTTCAAAAATCTGAGTGTCGGGCTGAAACGTCACCTTCGTACCGCGCTTCTGGGTCTCGCCTTTGACGGCGACGGAGGTCACGGGCACGCCGCGCTCGAATCTCTGGTGATAAATCTTGCCGTCGCGCCGGATTTCGACTTCGAGGTATTCGCTCAGGGCGTTTACCACCGAAACGCCCACCCCGTGAAGACCTCCCGAGACCTTGTAGGTGGAGTCGTCGAATTTGCCGCCCGCGTGCAGCATGGTCATGACCACCGTTACGGCCGGCATATTTTCCTTCTCGTGAAGGTCCACGGGAATGCCGCGCCCGTTGTCCTCGACGGTGATCGAGCCGTCCAGGTGAATCCGGACGCGGATATGGTCGCAGTAGCCCGCGAGGGCCTCGTCGATGCTGTTGTCCACCACTTCATAGACGAGGTGGTGCAGCCCTTCCGTCGAGACGTTTCCGATGTACATCGACGGCCGCACGCGGACCGCGCTCAGGCCTTCGAGAACCGTTATCTGTTGCGCCGTGTATTCGTCTTGAGGAAGATTTTCCACTGCATTGAAATCTTGCATAAAGTCGTGTCCTGTCTGGCTTTTTGGATTACATTATTCAGGGTTGCGGCACAAAACGAGGCCCCGCCGCATAAGCTGTTGAAAAATCTATAAAATCGAGTGATTATAGCGCTTTTTGCCCCACTTTTCAACGTAAATCGGCCACGACGCGCTTCCGCCGACCCGCGCCGGGTAAGGGTTTCGCAGACGGAGAAGAAGTTTTTTCGGGGTGCGGCGCCGGACTGTTGCCCAAATGAGGAAATGAGGACTTGTTGAGAAGGATCGCTGCTTCCGGCAGTCCGGGCGGGGATCAACCCTATAAGCGCTTAAATAAGCATCTTCAGTCAAGAGGACAGTTCCCACAAAATTTAGGCATTTATGCTCCAAATTATGTGTTGATTCAGAAACTTACTGCC
>JBAQYM010000123.1:0-3508 GCA_049300095.1 Syntrophobacteraceae bacterium | reverse complement strand
GCCCCGTCGCGGCCGCGCCCTCGACCCGCCGCCTGGCGCGCGAGCTGGGCGTCGACCTCCGGCTGGTTACCCCGAGCGGTCCCGGCGGGCGAGTGACACCGGAAGATGTGCGCGCCTTTGCGGAGGGCGCGAAAAAACCGGCGCCGCCGCCTCCAAAACCCGCGCCCAAAGAAGAACAGGTTGAGAAAGCGGAAGCGGAAGCGGCGGAAGCTCCTGCGCTCGAGGCTGCCCCGCCCCTGCCGCGGTTCGACCGGGTCGGCCCTGTCGAACGCATCCCGCTCCGCTCGGTCCGCCGCGCCACGGCCAAACACGTCGCGCTGTCATGGTCGCAGATTCCGCATGTCAGCCACATGGACACGGCCGATATAACGGAGCTCGAAGAGTTCCGGCGCAAGCACCGAAAACAGGTGGAAGACCAGGGAGGAGCGCTCAGCCTCACGGTTTTTGTGCTCAAGGCGGCGGCGTTCGCGCTCAAAAAATTCCCGCGCTTCAACGCGAGCCTCGATATGGATGCCGAAGAGATCATCCTCAAGCACTACTATAACATCGCGGTCGCCGTGGACACGGACCGCGGCCTGCTCGTTCCCGTCATTCGCGACGTGGACTGCAAGAGCCTCATGGACCTCGGGATCGAACTCAAGCGGCTCGCCGAGAAAACACGGCAGGGCAAGACGAGCGTCGAGGAGCTTTCGGGCGGGACTTTTACCATAACGAACATCGGGCCGCTCGGGGGCGCCTCGTTTAATCCCATAATCAACTACCCGCAGGCGGCGATCCTGGGCATGGCCCAGGCCAGGCTCCAGCCGGTCGTGATCGGCGACGAGCGCGGCAACGAAATCGTTCCCCGGCTCATTTTGCCCCTCATCATCACCTTCGACCACAGGCTGCTGGACGGCGCCGAAGCCGCGCGCTTCCTCACCTCCATCATCGAGGCGCTCGAAAACCCCGAGAACCTCATGATGGTGATGTAAAAGGAATTGTCGCAATAGATCTCGACCACAGGCGGTCCGGGCGGGGATCAACCCCGCCCCTACGGATTGCAAGGCAGCCTGAGGCCCGCGTACGAACGTAGGGGCGGGGTTGATCCCCGCCCGGACTGGTGGAATGGTGAGGGCCGACCACCTCGAATGTATGTGGTTTGAAGCCGCACACGGGGAAGAAGCCGGTGTTTGGGCAGCAGCCCCATTTATCTTGGGAGAAATCGCGCATGGTAATGGGTGAATTCAGCCAGGAAACCGATGTTCTCGTTATCGGCGGAGGCCCGGGCGGGTATGCGGCGGCGTTCCGCGCGGCCGACCTCGGACTCGACGTCACGATGGTGGATACGGACCCGAGGCCGGGAGGCGTTTGCCTTTTCAGAGGGTGCATCCCTTCCAAGACCCTCCTCTACGTCACGGAACTCATGCACGACGCCCAACGCTCCCAGGAGATGGGGATCACCTTCGGAAAGCCCAAGATCGAGATTGACCGGCTGCGGGACTGGAAAAACCGCGTGGTGGACAAGCTCGCGAACGGCCTGGTCGAGCTTACGAAAAGGCGCGGGGTGCTCTATATCCAGGGCAGGGCGGTGTTCGAGGATTCCAGCCACGTAAGGGTCCAGGGTTCGGGCACGGCCCATATCAGGTTCAAGCACGCGATCATCGCAACGGGGTCCTCGCCCCGAAACGCCGCGGGGGCCGAGTTCAAGCCGGGCGGGCGCGTGATGGATTCGACGGGCGCACTGGAATTCGCCGACATACCGACGCGGCTTCTCGTGGTGGGAGGCGGCTATGTGGGACTGGAAATCGGCTCCGTATACGCATCGCTCGGGAGCAAGGTGACCCTTGTCGAGTATGATGGCCGGTTGATGAAGGGCATCGACGCCGACCTGGCCAAACCGCTTCTCGCGCGGCTGGAAAATCTGTTCGACTCGATTCACTACTGCACCAAGGTCGCCTCCTTTAAAGAAGACCCGGACGGCGTGGACGTGGCTTTCGACGGGGACATCGAAAAGAAATACCAGAGGTTTAACCGGGTGCTGGTGGCCATCGGCCGGGTCCCGAACTCGAACGGGATCGGGATCGAGAAGACCGGGGTGAAGGTCAACGAACGCGGTTTTATCGAAGTAAACGAGCAGAGGCGCACGGCGGACGATAGAATTTTCGCCGTCGGAGATGTGGTGGGTGGCGCAATGCTCGCCCACAAGGCGATGCACGAGGGAAAGGTCGCGGCCGAGGTCATCGCCGGGCTGCCCTCGGCGTTTGATTACCAGATAGTTCCCTCCGTGGTTTACACCGATCCGCAGATCGCGGTCTGCGGCCTGGGAGAAGAACAGGCAAGGAAGCGCAACATGAACATAAAGGTCGCCCGTTTCCCCTGGGCCGCCTCCGGGCGCGCGGTTTCCATGGGGGTCAAGGGGTTGACCAAGATGATTATCGACGCGGATACGCAGCGGGTGCTCGGGGTCGGGATCGTCGGCCGCGAGGCGGGCGAGATGATCTCCGAGGGGGTCCTGGCAATCGAGATGGGCGCACTTGCCGAAGATCTCGCGCTCTCGATCCACCCGCATCCGACCCTTTCCGAGGCCGAAGAAGAGGCCGCGGAAGCCTTTCTGGGAAGCTCGACCCACATTCTTCCACAGAAAAAATAGAACCCATCCGGTACGCGGGAGAAGAGGAACAGATAGACTAAGCCGGAGCCGACCGAATGGCGCAATTACAAATCAGTTCGCACAAAAATACCTGCCGGTTTTGCCGGCTCGGCAGCGTCGACTACATGCGGGCATGGGAGCTTCAAAAGGAGCTTGCGGCCGTTGTGGCAGCCGGGGGGCCGGACGTTTTGCTCCTTTTGGAACATCCGCCCACGTACACGCTCGGACGGCGTGGCGGCGAGGCCAACATGCTCGTCCCGCGCAAGTCGCTCATAAGCCGGGGCGCGGCGGTCGTCGACACGGACAGGGGCGGCGACATCACGTTTCACGGCCCCGGCCAGCTCGTGGGCTACCCGATCTTCGACCTGGTGCGGCTCGATACGGGAATCGGACGCTACCTGCGCTCGCTCGAAGAGGCGCTTATTCGCGCCCTCGGCGCCTTCGATGTATCCGCCGACAGATGCGAGGGCTACACCGGGGTGTGGGTAGGCGATGAAAAGATCGCGGCCATCGGCGTCAAAATCACCGCGCGGAGGATAACGCAGCACGGGTTTGCGCTGAACGTAAATACGGATTTAGACTATTTCAGCCACATCGTGCCCTGCGGGATAAAGGACCGGGGTGTCACGAATCTTCGCCGCGTGCTCGGGCGCGAAGTCGCGCTCGATGATGTTGCCGGGCATGTCGCCGAAGCTTTCGGGGCGGTTTTCGGAAGGGAAATGATTGAAACCGGTCCCGATTGCCTCTTTTTAGTCAACGCCCTTTAGGGTGTTGAAAAAGGGGTCCCTCCCTTTGGCCAGTCCGGGCGGGGATCAACCCCGCCCCTACGAGGTGGTGATAATTCGTTTCGCGGACGGGCGTAGGGGCGGGGTTGATCCC
>JBAQYM010000122.1:0-15674 GCA_049300095.1 Syntrophobacteraceae bacterium | reverse complement strand
GGGATCAACCCCGCCCCTACGGATTTCAAGGTGACCTGACGCCATCGTTCAACCGTAGGGGCGGGGTTGATCCCCGCCCGGACCGCCGGAAGGGCAAGGGCTGACCACATCGAACGCATTTGGTTTGATTCCGCTCATCGGAGGCTGAAGGTCTTTGCACGGCCATCGCGGCTGCAAGCCGCTCCCACCAGGGGCGGCAGCCATCCATCCAGGGAGAACGTTCGCTTCCACCAAGGGCGGCAGCCCTTTCCGCCGCCTGCGCTCCGACGAACAACCACGGTAAAATGAGGCCTTTTCGAAGCCGCCGAGCTTGACCCATTATTCGATGATGGGGTATTCTTTAAAGTCCTGGAAATTTTTTGCAAAGGAGTACCGGGCGTGATTGCCATTCTGGACTACAAAGCCGGAAACCTCACCAGCGTGGAAAGGGCCGTGAGGCACCTGGGGTTTCCATGCGGGATCACCAATTCGCACGAAGAAATCCGCCGGGCCGAAAGGGTGATATTCCCCGGGGTCGGGGCGGCCGGAAAGTCGATGGAAAGCCTCGGCGAACTGGGGCTGGACACCCTTCTGGTCGAGCTTTTCGCCTCGGGCGTACCCATCCTGGGCATCTGCGTCGGGCTGCAGGTGCTTTTCGATTTCAGCGAGGAAAACAGCACCCGCTGCCTCGGGCTCCTCCCGGGCGAGGTGCGCCGGTTTCCGGAAAAAATCACCTCCGGGGACGGAAGGCTCCTGAAAATTCCTCACATGGGCTGGAACGCGGTAAACTTTCTCAAGGACCATCCCGTATTCCGCGGCATCCCGGAGGGAAGCGAGTTCTATTTCGTGCACAGCTATTACCCGGCGCCCGCATCGGTGGAAATGACGGCGGGGACGGCCGATTACGGAATGACGTTTACCTGCGCCGTGGCTCATAAAAACCTCGCGGCCGTCCAGTTCCATCCCGAAAAGAGCGGAAAGCCGGGACTGCGGCTGCTCGAAAATTTCTGCCGGTGGAACGGCGCCTTATCCTGACGGGGATGTCGAAATGCTCAGCAAGCGCATAATACCCTGCCTTGATGTCCGGGACGGCCGGACGACCAAGGGAATCAAGTTCAAGGACAACATCGACATCGGCGACCCGGTCGAGATGGGACGTTTCTACTACGAGGAAGGCGCCGACGAGATCGTCTTCTACGACATCACGGCGTCGAGCGACCGCCGGCCCATCATGCTCGATGTGGTGCGGAGGGTGGCCGAGACGATTTTTATTCCCTTTTCGGTCGGGGGCGGGATTCGGACCCTCGAAGACATGCGGGACGTGCTCCTTGCCGGGGCGGAAAAGGTGAGCGTCAATTCGGCGGCGGTCCTCGACCCGGATATTATCCGCCAGGGAGCGGAAGCCTTCGGCAACCAGTGCATTGTGCTCGGGATGGACGTAAAGCGGGTCGGGGTTTCGGAAAAAATCCCCTCGGGCTACGAGATGGTGATAAACGGAGGCCGCACCCGCATGGGCATCGACGCCCTGTGGTGGGCGCAGGAGGCCGAAAGGCTCGGGGCGGGCGAAATATGCCTCAATTCGATTGACGCGGACGGCACGAAGACCGGCTACGAGATCGATCTTACCCGGCTCATATCGACCAACGTGCGTATCCCGGTAATCGCATCCGGCGGGGCGGGAAAACCCGAACACCTGCTGGACGTGCTCGACCGGGGATGCGCCGACGCGGCGCTCATCGCCTCGATGGTGCACTACGGGACCTACACGATGCGGGAGATCAAACGGTTTCTCGCCGACAACGCGGTCAAGGTGCGCTCCACCTGGTAGCACGGTGGGAAGGCTACAGGCCGGCGTCCTTTTTGCCGAGTGATTCCATCACTTCCTCGACTTCCAGGGCCCCCTGCCTGTAAAAGTTTTCCTCCTCCGGGTCGAGCTCCTTGAGGAGCCTGAGAAACTCCCCGGCGTGAACTAGTTCCTCCTCGGCAATATCGCGCAGGACCGCGCGCGCGAGTTCGTTGTCCGTGCGCTCGGCAACCTCCATGTAGAGCTGGACCGCTTCATATTCGGCGGCCACCATGAAGCGAATCGCGCGCACCAGCTCTGAAGGGGTGAGTTTTCTGCCGTCGGCAATACCTGTGAGCGCTGTCCCGAATTCGGGCATAATTTTCTCCTCGCGTGGAAGAAGTCATCGATTTGGCTGTTCCAGCCGAATAATGTGCAATGTGAACGTGATTACCGGAGTCTTTGAGCGGCATCCCGCCACGACGGTCTCATTGCAACATATAAGCGCGGGGATTTAAAAATCAATACGGCCCCCGGAAGGGCGCTCGTTTCGGGCGTGAAAGAATCGCCCGCGGAACGGATGACGATGAACGCTCTGGTTGAAAAGATTGAAAAAAAGGAAGCCAAAGTCGGCATTATCGGACTTGGCTATGTGGGTTTGCCGCTCATGGTCCGCTTCGGCGAGGCGGGATTTCCGATTCTCGGGTTCGATATCGATTCGAGAAAAATCGACGCCCTCCTACACGGCAGGTCCTACATAAAGCACATACCGATAGAACCGGTCGTCCGTTTTCTCGAAGCCGGGCGGCTCGACGTCACCATGGATTTCGACCGGCTTGCCGAGGCGGACTGCATCCTCATCTGCGTTCCGACCCCGCTTACCGAGAAGATGGAACCGGACTTGCGGTTTGTAATCGATACGACCGAGATGATCGCGAGCCGCCTGCGTCCGGGGCAACTGGTCGTGCTCGAGAGCACCACCTACCCCGGAACGACCGACGAGGAGCTGCTTCCGCGCCTCGAAAAGCGCGGGATGAAGGTGGGCCGGGACTTCCACCTGGCCTTTTCGCCCGAGCGCGAAGACCCCGGCAACAAATCCTTCAGCACCGGCAATATCCCGAAGGTGGTGGGCGGGATCACGCCCGAATGCCTGGAGTGCGCGGTCGCCCTCTACGGGCACGCCGTGTCGAAGGTGGTGCCGGTTTCCTCGACGCGGGTCGCCGAACTGACGAAACTTCTCGAAAACATCTACCGGGGCGTGAATATCGCCCTGGTAAACGAGCTCAAGATGCTCGCCATCAAGATGGAAATCGATATCTGGGAGGTGATCCGGGCGGCCGCGACAAAACCCTTCGGCTATACCCCCTTTTATCCGGGTCCCGGCCTGGGCGGGCACTGCATCCCGATCGACCCGTTCTACCTGTCCTGGAAAGCGCGCGAGTACGATTTCGCGACCCGGTTCATCCAGCTTGCCGGCGAGGTGAACACCTCGATGCCCTCCTATGTCATCGAGCGCCTCATCCACGCCCTGAACGCGCGCAGGAAGTGCCTCAACGGCTCGAAGGCGCTCGTCCTCGGGGTTGCCTACAAGAAGGACATCGACGACGACCGCGAATCCCCGTCCTACACGATCATGCAGATGCTGCTCGATCACGGGGCCGAGCTTTGCTACAACGACCCGCACGTCCCGAAGCTAAAACCGACCCGAAAGCATGACTTCCGCATGGACTCGGTCCCCCTCACCCGCGAATGCCTCGAACAGATGGACGCGGTCATCATCCTGACCGACCACTCGCAATACGACTACGGCTGGATCGTCGAGAATTCCCGGCTCGTCATCGACACCCGCAACGCCACCGCGGGCATCGAGGACGGGAAGGGGAATATCGTTGCCGCGTAAGGGAAGGCGTCACACCAGATAACATTCACAGGAGTAATATTCCCTAGCCGTTAAAAAAGCGGCATGATACTGCCGGTTGGAGCGGTTGGGGACTCCTCCCCCTTCGATGGGGGAGGCGGGGTGGGGGTGTCGATCAGCATTGAAGGAGGTGGTCGAACGCCTCGCGAAACTTCCTTCCGTTCGTCCGTACGACACCCTCCCCCCAACCCCCTCCCGTCGCAGGGAGGGGGGGGCCGTTCGTCTCCGTTCACTCTTCACCGCTCACTCTTCACTGCTCCCCGCTCACTGCTCACTCTTGCTTTTGCCTTTAGCTTTTTGTCCATACCTGTTAACCTTCCCCGGTTCGGGCGGCGGACCGCCGACGCCCGAGATCTCAAACCCGACACCTGAAACCTGGCGCCCAATGGCTTTTTGGAACACCCGCCATCAAATGGGGCTCGCCGCGCTCATCATCGGGGCCGGGATACTGCTCTCCCGGTTCATGGGGCTGGTGCGCGACAAGCTCATTTCGCTTCTTTTCGGGGCGACCCTCGAATCCGACCTCTATTTCGCGGCATTCGTGATCCCCGATTTCATCAACTACATGCTTGCCGGCGGCTATTTTTCCATCACGCTCATTCCTTTTCTGTCCCGGTATTTCGAGGAGGACGAGGAAGAAGGGTGGCGGTTTTTTTCCGCGGTATTCACCTGGATCACCCTGACCATCTGCGCCGTCACGCTCGTTGCCTTCGTTTTTGCCCCACGCCTCGCCTTTCTTGCCGCTCCGGGGCTTGGCGACGAGGCGCTGGCCAGGCTCGCCGTCTTTTTGCGCATCATCCTGCCGGCCCAGATATTTTTCCTGATGGGCTCGTGCGTAAGCGCCGTCCTTTATTTGCGAAAGCAGTTCACCGTCCCGGCGCTGGCCCCCGTCGCCTATAACGTGTTCATCATCGGCGGGGGCGTCGCGCTGAGCAGCTGGGGGATGGAGGGCTTTTGCTGGGGCGTCCTGGCCGGGTCGATCATCGGGAATTTTCTTCTCCCGCTCCTTGCGGCAAGAAGCGGGGGCGGGTTCCGCCTGAGGTGGTCGCTGTATCACCCGGGGCTCAAGAAATATTTCCTGATGGCCCTGCCCCTCATGATCGGCAAGTCCATAACGATCGTGGACGAGCAGTTCGTGAGGATCTTCGGCTCCCTGGCCGGGGTGGGGGCGATCAGTTGGCTCAACTACGCGCGCAGGATCATGCTGGTGCCGGTAAGCGTGGTCGCCCAGGCCGCCGGGGTCGCTTCCTACCCGTTCATGGCCGACCTGTTCGCAAAAAAGGACCTCACCCGGTTCTACGCTACGATCAGGGCCGCTCTCCAGAACGTTCTGACCCTGCTCGTGCCGCTATCGATCTGGATGATCCTGGCCGCCGAGCCGACGGTGCGGCTCATTTTCGAGCAGGGCCGCTTCGGCGCGCAGGACACGGCCCAAACGGCCCGCCTGCTCCAGGTGCTGCTCCTCTGCGCGGCCTGCTGGGGCTACCAGCAGGTGCTGGGCCGCGCCTTCTACGCCCGGCTCGACACGCTCACCCCCGCGATTCTGGGAACGGTCGTGACGGTGCTCTCGATACCCTTTTTCTATTTCTTTACCGTCCGGATCGGGGTCCTGGGGGTCGCGGCCGCGAGCGCCGCCTCGATTTTTGCCTACAGCGCCGTGCTGACCGCGTGGTGGAAGGTCAAGGTCGGCGATGAAGCCTTCACGGGCCTTGTCGCGGCGACCCTCAAGGTGGCCGGGCTCTCGGTTGTCTCGGTCCTGCCCGCCTGGGCGGCGGGAAAGATCAACGTTTTCAGCGCTCAGACATCCCCGCATCTCGCGGCCCTGTTTGAAATCGCGCTCAGCGGGCTGTGTTTCGGGATAGTTTTCGCCGTTCTTTCGGGGTACTTCATCCCGGAGACCGTGCGGCCTTTCCTGGAAAGGATCGGCCCGGTGGGAAGGCGCCTGTTGCGGAGCAAAACGGCACGCGCCGGCGGCGGGGAATAGGGAGCGAGGGTGGTCCCTTGAACAAGTCCAAAAGTCTGGTGAGGATTACAGGACTGGTCATTCTGGCTGCAGGCATCATACTTAACTTTGCCAATCTCGCTGGTTGGCTGATTGATGCAGATCGCCAGAAGGTATTACACTGGGCTCTGAAGTCAACGAAAGGCATCCCCCTTGAAGAGCATGAAGCCCAGGTGTTCTACAAGCGATTTCCCCCACCATACGGCAAAGAGGGCAATCTCACCCATATTACGAAGCAGGTTGTCCGCTCGGAATTGGGTGGCCTACCAATGACGGTATGCATCAACTATATGAAGGCCGATGGGTCGAGGACACCGTGTGTGGCCACCAAAGAAGAAGTTCGAAAATGGGCCGATGAGACGCCGTATCCTTGGATAGCTTGGTTCCTCACTTTGTTCGGATTCTGCCAAGTACTGCTTGACATCATATTGGACTCAAAAGGCAGCTCAAAAAACGCTTTCAAAATTCAATAACGATATGAATGGATGCCGTTTGTCTGTCTATGAGCAAAAAAGGGGAGTCCCCGCATTTGCGGAAACTCCCCTCTCCATACGCATACAGCAACGCAAATATTCCGGATTGCCCCTCGGCGATCCGCTTTTGTTTCAGGCGATTTTCAGACTTATCCGACCACCCACAGCGCCCGGTCTTTGGCTGCCTGGACCAGCTTGTTGCTGACCCGGCCCATGTCGAAGTCCTCGACGGTCGAAACCCCGCGCCTGCCCACGACGATCGTGCCGTAGCCGCCCGCCCTGGCTTCCTGAAGAATGGTCCCGGCACGGGTGCTCGCCCCCGTGATCACCTTGGTCGATATGTTTTCGGCCTTGACGCCGCCAGCCTGAAGCCGTTGCGACGCCTGTTCCAATATCGGCTCGATCTCCGTGGCCGCCTTCTCCATGCGCGCCACCTGGTACTCTTTTATCGCGGCGTTTTCCGATTCCTCGGGACCGTCGGATATCTGCCTTATCACGTGAATGAGAAGGACCTTTTTGTCCAGCCCGTCGGTTATTTTTGCCAGGTGGTCGACGGCAAGCATCGAGCCCTTGGATGAATCGATTCCGACGATGCACTTGTCCGTGTCCGGCTTCCCGCCGACCAGCCACACCGCCAGGTCGTTCACCTTGAGGACGACCTTGCTGGCCACGCCTCCGAGCGAGAGGTCCTGGATCGTGCTAAGGCCCCTTCTGCCAAGGATGACGGCATCATAGCCCTTGTGGGATTCCGCCCCGATGTCACGGGCTATGCCCTCTTTTCTTTCACGCACGTTGATCTTGACCGCCGATTTGGGGAAGTTCGCATCGACAAACACCTGGTGCGCGCGTTTCATGAATTCGCCGATCTTCTTTTCCTGCTGGACTTCCCATCCGCGCACCGTCTGGACCTTCTGCTGCCACATCGGATCTTTTTCGAGGTCCCAGAACGCCTCGGGGACCTTGCTCGTCACGTGAAACAGTTCGATCTCCGTTCCGGTGGGGGGCAGAACGCCACTGACATAATTCACGGTTTCATAAGCCTGATAGGAACCGTCCACAACAAGCAGGATTCTTCTCTGGTAGGTAGCCATTTGTTTACCTCTGTTCGAGATTCGATGCGGGGTGCCGATATACTCGGACTGCTAAAATCCAAAACGTCCCGGCCGCAATCCCGCGCCGGGGCATAAAACGTAAGTCGGAAAAGGCAAATCGCGAATCAGAAGGCGACGGTCTTGTATCCTTTCGGGGTGCGATCTCCGACATTCGATCTCACTCACGGCGAGCGGGGCCGGTCCGCGGCTCGAAAAAAGATGAAATAAGACTGGAAGTCCGCAACAGTATGTCGAGATTGTCAATCCATGTCAACCCGATAAGAGGGGCAGGGCATGGAAATGGACCGTAAATCGAAATTTCCGATGCCGTTCACTTTTGTGATTCATTCTCTTAATAGTGGTTTGCCGTCCAGCGGATTTATGTTAATTTTTCGCTTTCGAACCCACCGGGCCGGTTTTTCGGCCCCATAAACAGGAAAAATGCGGGTGGGCACTTACGAAACGGGACTCGACGGATTAGTTTCGATATGTACTCATAACCCGTTCGGTAACTCGATCCGGACCGGAAAAAAACCGGATTGCGGCGCTCAATTTGAAAGGAGACTCTTTTCATGATCCACATGTCCGAAAAAGCGGAAACTGTTTTAAAAGACTACTTCAAGGAAAAGGAAATCACCCCCATCCGGATATTTCTCCAGACCGGAGGGTGAGCGGGCCCGTCGCTGGCAATGGTTCTGGACGAACCTAAGGAAACCGACGACGTTTACCCCATCAACGGCTTCACCATGCTGATCGATAAGGAGCTGCACACCACGACGAAGGACGTGACGGTGGATTACGTCACCTACGGCATGGGCTCGGGGTTCAAGGTATCCTCCGAGGTCCCGGTCAACAGCGGCGGGGGCGGGTGTTCGCCATCGTGCAGTTGCTGAGATTTCTCACAGCCTTGTCATGTCAAGAAACGGGGACTCGCTCCCCGTTTCTTATTTCGTGAGGTTCACATCCGGCAGCGATCCCGCCCGGAAGCCCTCTCCGCCGCTCTCTGCCCGTCAGGTCCTCCCGACCGATTTCTTCCCGTCGGCCGTCGGCCGTCGGGCGCCAGCGTTTGCGCATCATTCCGATCAGAATCCACCCGGTAAATAAGGGTCTTGTTTCTTGACAAGTGAACGCGCGCGGGCGTATCCTCAGCTACCTACCGGTAGGTAGTGAAACTTCCCGCAGAGGATACGCGCATGCCCTCATCACTGATCCCAAACGGACCGACTCTGGACAACATTGACTGGACCCTGGTGGAGAAGTTCCATCCCGAGGGCCTGGCCGAAGAGCAGCGGACCAAATACCGCATCTTTTTTGCCGCGGCCCGGCTTTTTGCCCACAAGGGCTACAACGGCACGGCGGTGAGGGAAATCGTCGAAAACGCAAGCGTTACCAAGCCCACGCTGTATTACTATTTCAGCAATAAAGAGGACCTCTACGTCCAACTGATCGATATGGCGATGTCCACTTTCGCCCAGCTTCTCAGCGAGACGCTGGCCCACCGGGGCTCGACGCGGGAGCGCATCATCAATCTTTTCAGCGAGACGCTCGAATTGTGTGAGTGCAATGTCGACATGATTCGCCTGGTTAACCTCATGGTCTACGCGCCGCGCGGCGCCGTTCCCGCCTACGATCTCAAGCCCAAAATGGAGTTGCTGCGTTCCGCCCTGAGAGACATGTTGCTCGCCTCGGACGAAGAAGAATCGCCCATTCCCGAAGGCGGGCTGGATACCGCCTTATTGCTCCTGCTCGGGCTTTTCAGGAGTATTCAGATTCACCTCCTGGTCCCGGAAGTCGGCCCTCCTCTGACACTGGATCAAATTATCGGAGGCGTCGACCTCATTTTGGAGGCAACGCGCGCGCGCGGACATCGCGGCGGGGACGCCCTCCCCGCCCGGAGGGTATGAAACGATGAAAAGAACCACCACGGTCGCAATTGCCGTTTTAGTGCTGGCGGGACTCTGCGCCCTGCTCCTCGCCTCGCGAAAGGGAACAGCCGTCCAGGCCCCGGCCGCGCCGGCCGTTGCCGTGGATGCGGTGCGGCCGGCCAGGGTGGACATGGCCAGGTTTGTCGAGGTTTACGGGACGCTTTCGCCCAAGAACGCGGCCGAGGTAAAGAGTGAAATCCCCGCCCGGGTCCACAGGATACAAGTGAAGGAGTGGGACAGCGTGCGCGAAAAAGACCTTCTCCTTGAACTCGACGCAACCGATGCGAAGCTCAACGTGTCGAAGCAGGAGGCGGGAGTGAAGATGGCCCGCGCCCAGCTCGTCCAGGCCCAGGTGGACCTCAGCCGGACAAAGCGCGAGTGGCAGCGCGCCGGCAAGCTCAAGGAAGGCGGACTGGTCACCGGCCAGGAACTAGATGAGAGGAAGACTGCGCAGGAATCCGCCGAGGCCCGCGTGGTCCTGTGCCGGGCGCAGGTTGCGCAGGCCGAGAGCCAGGTCGCGGAAGCGCGCAGCGCCCTTGATAAAACGGTCATCTGCGCCCCCATTCAGGGCGCCGTCCATCAACGCAAAGTGGATGCGGGCGACTGGGTGGACAAAGGCGCCCTGCTTTTCTCGATTGTCGACAACCGCGTGTTCGATTTCACCGCCAACGTGGCCGCCGTCGACCTCTACCAGATCAGGGAGGGACAACTCGTCACCTTCACCGTCGACGGCCTGCCCGACCGGGCGTTTTCGGGCCGGATCAAGCGGATAAATCCCATGGTTGCCGCGAGCGACCGCACGGGAAGGATCCAGGCCGAAGTTGAAAACGGGGACGGCGTTTTGAAGGGGGGCGTATTCGCGCGCGGGCGGATCGCCATCGAAGAGCGGCCCGGCGTGCTAGCCCTGCCCAAGACGGCCTTCAGCAGCCGGGACATCAACAAAAACTCGGCGCGCGTTTTTGTGATCCAGGAGGGCGAGGTCGCGAAGGTGCGTGAGGTGGCTACCGGCATCGAGGACCAGAACATGGTGGAAATCCGCTCGGGCCTCGATCACGGCGAACGGGTCGTAAACAGGGGCGGCTTCAACCTCCGCGACGGAGACAGGGTGAGCGAGACCGTGTCCGGGAGCGCCGCCGCCGGAAGCTGATAAGGAACTTTTTCACCGCGGAGACGCAGAGATCGCAGAGAAAGACAAAAAAAAGGCGAGGGAATTTACCCACTGTGGCTCAGCCACCGTGAATTTGTAATCGTATTTATGAAAAGCCGTACTTCGCGGGCAGGCTGGACGGGGCTGTTGCCCAAGTCAAAGCAGGACGCATTGTTATGCTTCAGGTCCGGGCGACGAACTCTATAACCGTCATTCCCGCAGTGTTTTTGGGCGGGAATCCAGTGTTTTTCCATACGGTTGCAAAAACAAAGAGGCTGGATTCCCGCCCAGAAACGCTGCGGGAATGACGGTCCTTGGGTCCCGGGCTTAACCATGAGTGCATTACGGTTTTACCGCAATTGACTTAGGCATCAGCCCGGGAAAGCCTGCCCCACGACACCGGGCCGCGCAGCAGCGAGAGGGGGCGCAGCTTCCCTCGCTTTTGAAATGCAGCTTTATAATTTTTCTCATAGTCTTTCTCTGCGATCTGCGCGCCCTCTGCGGTGAATGATTTGCTGTCCTGATCCGAGGGAGCTTTACGCATGTTTTTATCCGAACTTTCTATTCGCCGGCCCGTCTTTGCGACGGTGATGATGCTCGCGCTCGTTATCCTCGGCATCTTCTCCTACCGGCACCTCAATATCGACATGTACCCGGACGTGGAAATCCCGGTCCTCACCATCACCACCGTCTATAAGGGGGCGCCGCCCGAATCGGTCGAGCGCGAGGTGACCCGGAAGATCGAGGAAGCCGTCAACCCCATCCAGGGCGTCAAGCATATCAGTTCGACCTCGCAGGAAGGCATATCGAGCATCATCGTCGAGTTCACCCTCGAGACCCGGATCAACGACGCCGCCCAGGAAGCGCGCGCAAAGGTGAGCGCCGTGCGGGCCGACCTGCCCCAGGAGATGGAGGAGCCGGTCATCCAGAAGCTCGATTTTTCGGCCGCCCCCGTCATTTCGCTCGCCGTGCGCTCCGAGACCCTGGGATCGAAGGAGCTGACCACGCTTGTGGACAAAAGGATCAAGCGGCGCATCGAAAACGTGCCTGGGGTGGGCAAGGTGGACCTGGTGGGGAGCACCAAGCGCGAGGTAAACGTCTGGCTCGATCCGACGCGGCTCGAAGCGCTGGGCCTCGGGGTCAACGAGATCGTGGCGGGCCTTCGCCGGGAAAATGTGGACACCCCTCTCGGGCGGCTCAACCGCGAGGGGCAGGAAGTTCCGGTCCGCATCTCGGGCAAGCCGGAGGAGGTTTCCGGGTACTCCGATATGATCGTCGGCTGGCGCGAGAACCGCCCCGTTCGCCTACGGGAAATCGCAAGGGTCCAGGACGGAATCGAGGAACAGCGCTCCTTTGCCCTCATCGACGGGGTCCCGGCGGTCGCGCTGAACGTTTTAAAACAATCCGGCTCGAATACCGTGGTCGTCGCGGACGGGGTGAAGCACCTGGTTGAAACGCTTTCCGGCGAGCTTCCCGAAGGCGTAAAGCTCCAGATAGTTCGGGACGCCTCCCATTTCATCCGTGAATCGGTCGAAGACGTGCAGACCACCCTCCTCCTGGGCGGGCTGCTCACGGTCTTTATCGTTTTTTGCTTTCTCAACTCGTGGCGCTCGACCGTCATCACCGGGCTCACCCTGCCCATAAGCGTCATAAGCTCTTTTATCATTATGAACGCCCTGGGCTTTACTTTGAACGTCATGACCCTCATGGGCCTCTCCCTTGCCATCGGCCTGCTCATAGACGACGCCATCGTGGTGCGCGAAAACATCGTGCGCCACCTCCAGCGCGGCAAGGACCACGTCACGGCCTCGCTCCAGGGCACCGCCGAGATCGGCCTGGCCGTCATGGCGACCACCTTCACCATCATCGCGGTCTTCATCCCCGTGGCGTTCATGAAGGGCATCGTGGGCAGGTTTTTCTACCAGTTCGGGCTAACGGTGGCCTTCGCCGTCCTGGTGTCCCTGTTCGTCTCGTTCACCCTGGACCCGATGCTCTCGTCGCGCTGGGTGGACCCGGACATCGAAGGGGGCGTCGGAGGAAGGAAAAACTTTATTTTTCGCGCCCTCGCGCGGTTTAATGCCCTCTTCGAGTGGATTTCCACCGGGTACAGGAAGATCGTTTCCTGGGCCCTCGACCACCGCAAAACGGTCCTCGCGGCCGGGATGTCGGCCTTTGTGGCTTCGTTTTTCCTCGTGCCGCTGATCGGCAGCTCCTTTTTTCCGGACTACGACCGGGGCGAGTTCCAGGTGAACTTTTCGACCGCGCCCGATGCGGGGCTGGAGGAAAGCCGGGGGAGGGCCGATGCGATCTTGGAGGTCCTGCGCCGCATTCCCGGAATCGAGATCACCTACTCGACCGTCGGGGCGGGCGACACGGGGACGGTCCGGGAGGGAAGCATCTACGTGAAGCTCAAGGACAAGGGGGAGCGCGAGCTTACGCAGCAGCAAGCCGAAGCCGCCGCCCGCGAGGGGGTGAACCGGATCGCGGGAATCATTCCGAGCATCGTCATGGCGGGACGCATGCACGGCGGGGCCCCGCTCATGATGAACGTCAAGGGGGACGATCTCGATGTCCTCAAGGCTTATTCGGAAAAACTCAAGAAGGCGATGGCCGAAGTGCCGGGGGTCGTGGACGTGGCGTCGAGCCTCGATCAGGACAAGAGCGAGGTGCGGCTCTACGTGGACCGGGCGCGGGCGGTTGACGTGGGGCTTTCCTCGCTCGAAATCGTCGAAACGCTCGGTCCGCTCATCGGCGGAAAGGCGGCCTCGAAGTACGAGGACCAGGACGGTGATTCCTATGACGTGCGGGTGCGGCTGGCCGGGGAATTCCGGCAAAACTACGACCAGATCGGCCGCCTCACCCTCGTCTCGGTAAAACCCGACGGCAGCCGCGTCCTCGTCCCGGTCTCCGATATCGCCCGGCTCCAACTCGACCTTTCGCCCGCCCGCATTCAGCGGCTCGATTTGCGGCGGCAGGTGACCCTTTCCGCGAACAACGCCGGCATACCGCTCGGGGACGCCATCGCGGCCATCAGGGAAAAGGTCGAGCAGATCGGCATTCCACCGGGATACAAGGTTTCGTGGAGCGGTGAGGCGGAGGACATGGCCGAGACCTTCCGCTACATCTTCGAGGCCCTCATGCTCGCCGTCATTCTCATCTACCTCATTCTCGCCGCCCAGTTCGAAAGCTTCATCGCGCCCCTGTCGATCATGGTGTCCCTGCCGCTCTCGCTGGTCGGGGTCGTGGGCATGCTCTACCTCACGGGTGACACCCTGAATATCATGTCGCTCATCGGCCTCATCATGCTGATGGGACTTGTAACGAAAAACGCGATCCTGCTGGTCGATTACACCAAGGTATTGCGAAAGGAAGGCCTGGACAGAAAGAGCGCCCTCGTCGAGGCGGGCCGGACCCGTTTGCGCCCGATTGTCATGACCACCCTGGCGATGATTTTCGGCATGCTCCCGCTGGCCCTGGCGCTCGGACCGGGCGCCGAGATGCGCGCCCCGATGGCCCGCGCCGTGATCGGCGGGCTGATCACCTCGACGCTGCTCACCCTCATAATGGTCCCCGTCGTCTACACGCTGCTCGAAGACGCCGCCGAGGCCGTGATGGTCCGCCTCAAGGGCCGCAAGGACGAGATCGAGCCCGAAGCGGCGGCCGCGGCCCACGGAAATGTGAAAGAGGCCGCGGGACTGGGGAAAGGGTTTACGGGTTAGGAGTTTCAGATTGTGCGGCCATTGTCGTAAGGCGGCCCGACAATATTTCTGAAGTGGAATGTAGTCATGTAGTCATGTAGGTTGGGTTAAGCGGTAGCGAAACCCAACAAAAATTGTGAAGCGGATTTACCGGAGGGAAGTGTTTTGAGCGGTCCCGGATTGTTCATATTCAGATTTTTCGCGCCGATTGTGCTCTCTGCCTGCGTTTTCCTGTCCGCCGCTCCCGCGTGGGCGGGGGACGAGCGAGTCTATACCCTCAGGGAATGTCTCGACAAGACCCTGGAATACAGCCGGGACGCCCTCATTGCCGGCGAAGCCATCAAGATATCCGAGGGGCGATACATCGAGGAGCGGGCGGCCGCCCTTCCCCAGGTCAAGGCGGAAGCTTACGCCCTGCGCGCGTCGGACGATTTGCGGGTCATTTCGGGCATGGCCGCTGAAGGAAGCGAGTATTTCGGCAACCTCAACCTCACCCAGGCCCTCTTTACCTGGGGGCAGATCGGGGCGGCGATAAAGGCCGCAAGATACGATAAGGCGGCAAGCGAACAACAGTTCAGGGCCGCGCAGCAGCTTGCCATGCGCGAGGCGGCCGTCGTCTTCTACGACCTGCTCCTGACCCTCGAGCTCGAAAAAGTCGCCCGCGACAACGTCGCCCAGAAGCAGCGCCACTTCGATGAGGCGCAAAGACGGCGGCAACTCGAAGTGGCGACCGACTACGACGTCCTCTCGGCGCAGGTCGCCTTTGCCAACGCCCTTCCCCCGCTCTCACAGGCCGAAAACAACATCCGCCTCGCCCGGGACCGGCTGCGCTACTACATGGGGATCCAGGGGGATTTCACGATAAAAGGGGACCTCCTTGTCCAGCCACGGGAACCCGAACCCCTCGAGATGGTCCTGGCGCGCGCGAAGGATAAAAGACCCGAAGTGGCTTTCCAGAACAACCGGCTGGGGACCTTCCGCGAACTGGTGACCGTCGCCAAGGCCGGAAACAAGCCGCGCCTCGACTTCAAGTCCAACGTCGGCTGGTCCAACATGACCGTTATCGACCAGGATTCCTCCCTCCAGCACTGGGACGCCGGGGTATATCTTTCCATGCCCATATTCGACGGGTTCCAGACGAAGGGGCGCGTCATGCAGGCCGAAAGCCGGGTGTCGAGCTCGCGCTACGAACTGGACCGGCTGTTCGACAACATAGCCCTCGACGCCCGCGGCGCCATCAACAACGTCGATGAGTCATCCCAGGTCGTAAACGCCCTCGGTGCGACTACCTCCCAGGCCGAACGCCTCCTGCAAATGGCCGAAACGGGATACCGCCACGGCGTCAAGACCAAGCTCGAAGTCGACGACGCCGAATCAAACGTCCTGGCCGCCCGGATCAACCTGGCAAGGGCGCGCCGCGACTACATCACCGCCCGCATCCGCCTCCTCTGGATCATGGGCGAAGACCTCCAGGCCGCCCTCTTCGACCCGGAAATATCCAAGCTGCCGATCGGTTCGGGGGGGTAGGAATTTCCCTTTGTCGCTTGTTTGAGGGCCGGGATTATGGGAGATGCCGTAGGGTGGGCAAAAGCGTAGCGTTGCCCACCGGACTTCATTCGGCAACGTTGGTTATACCCGTTGTGGCACGGTCTCCCGAC
>JBAQYM010000121.1:0-11722 GCA_049300095.1 Syntrophobacteraceae bacterium | reverse complement strand
ACCCCGCCCCTACGGTTGAACGATGGCGTCAGGTTGTGCTGAAACCCGTAGGGGCGGGGTTGATCCCCGCCCGGACTGCCGGAATGGGAGGGGCTGTTGCCCAAACCAATCATCGACAAATTGGTGTCAGGCGCGGGTGAGGCCGGTACTCCCCACACGTCATTCCGGCAGTGTCTTTGAGCCGGAATCCAGGGGGTAATCGGTGAATCCCAGGGAATTTAGGCATGCTGTAAAACCCTGGATCCCGGCTCAAATACACTGCCGGGATGACGACGTGTGGTTACATCCGGATTTGTCGAGTCTGCCGGAACCACGATCATTTGGGCAACAGCCCCGGGAGCATGGGAACGAGGAAAGCCAGAATTCCGCGTTCAAACAGGCCAAAGGCCGGCGGCCCCGCTGGATTCCGGCTTCCGCCGGAATGACGCAATTGCAGGTTTTCCAGGCCTTTCTTCGCGCCAAAAACCTTGTTCAACGCTTCTCCCGGACTTCCATTTCTGCCCTTGCTCAACGCTTCTCCTGGACTTCCATTTCTTCCCGGCACCACGGAAGCATTATGGTGAAGGTGGTCCCGGACGGGCCGGGGGGTTCATCCTCGCTTACGCTTTCACATTCTATGGTCCCGCCGAACTTGGTTATGATGCCGTAGCTGACCGAGAGTCCGAGTCCGGTGCCGTCGCCCACTTTCTTGGTGGTAAAGAAGGGATCGAATATCTTGCCGATATATTCACGTTTGATTCCGCATCCCGTGTCGGAGACGAGTATGTCGACGGTATCCCTTTCCCTGGCGCCGGTGCGGGTCACAACGGAAAGGACCCCCTTGCCGTTCATGGCATGGACGGCATTATTGATGAGATTGAGAAGGACCTGCTCGAAGCGCCTGGAATCCCCTCGAACCATGGGAAGATCTTCGGCAAGCGAGAGCACCAGCGTGATGTTGTTCATCTCGAGAGTATGCCCCACGACCGAGACAATCGAGTTGATGCACGCGTTCAGATCGCAGCACTCTTCGGTTTCTTCGCTTATCCTGGCAAAGCTCAGCAGCCTTTCAACGATGCTCTTGCAGTGCATGCCGTGCCGTTCTATCGTCTTGAGATCGTTGTAGGCCATCGTGCCCGGTTCCATTTTTTCCAGGAGCAGATCGCAAAAACCGAGCATGATCCCGATGGGATTGTTGATTTCATGGGCGACCCCCGCGGCCATCGTCCCAAGCGATGCGAGCTTTTCCGTGTTGAGGAGCTGGCGCTCGATCGTTTTCCTCTCGGAGATGTCGCGGGCTATGCCGAGCGCGTTGTCTTCGCCGCCCCCCTCCCCCTCGATCGGGATGTACTGTATGTTGAACCAGATGTTCCCCCGGGGGAACTTGAGGAGGGTTTCGACTTTCTGGCCTTTACCCGACTTCAGCGTTTCCCGTATTATCTTGAGCTGTTCGTAGGCCTGCTCGCGCGGCAGGAACCTGTAAAGGCTCTGCTCGTGCAGTTCGTCCATGCCGACCCCGAGCAGACGCGCCATGTGCCGGTTGGCCGTCCTTATGATGCCGTTGGTGTCAATCGAGAATATGAGGTCTTCCGCGCCCTCGACGAGTGACCTGTACTTGAGCTCGGAGCGCTCGAGCTCGTCGGCGTACCTCCGAATGTGGTCCGTCTTCACCGCCACTTCGTGTTCGAGAAGCGTGGACCAGCGCAGCTCGTAGAGGACCACGACGAGGCTGCCCATGCAGATGATAAAGACAACCAGGGCCTGGAGCAGAAACTGCCTGCTGTAGACCGTGTCGATAAAGGATTCGACCTCCTGGGCCGGGGCAACCACGGCAACGGACATCGAGTAGTTTACATAAGGTCCCTGGACGCGTATGGGCGCGTAAGCAATCAGCTTCTCCATCGGTTCGACGACTTCCCGGTGCCATCCGGAAATATAGGAACCGGTCCCCTCCTTGCCTTGCGCCATCTCCTCGCGCTGGATCCGATTTATCCTTGCAAACGATAAACTGGGGTTCTTGTTGGATCGCGCATCGAAGGCATTTTCACCGATAAACGCGCTCTCCGGGTGATAGATGAAGTTGCCGGACGAATCGAGGACCCAGGCGTAGCCGCTTTTCCCCGACCGAATGGGAGGGATGATCTCCTGGAAGAGGCGGCTCATGTCCAGGGTCACCCTCAGGTAGCCCGAAAACGCCCGCGACGGATGAGGGTGCAGTATGTTGGCGGCGTCCTCATAGGTGGGCGCCAGGAGGTCCAGCACCAGGAGCTTTTTCTCTTTCACGGGCCCCCTGGGGTGGATGGGCGTCCCCATCGTCTTTCCCCGGTTGGCGGAATCGGAGGCCCACGCCATGTAGGCCCCGGCTTCCCGCCGCTCCACCCCGAAGGGCCGGATGGCGATTCCCTGTTCGTTGGCGGAAAAAATAGTCGTCCCGTCCCGGTCAACCCTGCCGATTTCGATCATATTGTTCCGGTTCAGCACCGGCAGGATCGCGAGCAGCAGCACTTCATAGCTGCCGGGGTCGCAATACTGGATGGCCGGCAGCGAGTTCAGGAGGGCCAGGTCGGAAATCGCGTCCAGCAAATGGCCTTCGATGCGCTGGGCGGTCGTCTTCGCGAGCACGAGCTGCTGCTCGTTGAACTGCTCCCTGAGGATGTCCTTCATGTACCTTGCGGTCGAAATGGCCAGCCAGGAGGCCCCGGCGACCAGCACAAGGGTTATCATACCCAGTATTCTCAGTATCTTTGGACGTTCTATCCTCGACTTGGCTTCCACGCTGTTGATCCTCGAAAAAAAGTTTCTCCCCCGGTTAAGCCCCCGGAAAACGCCCACCTGAAACTTTTAAATGACATTTTGATTGACTTGCAGTCAATAGTGGAGTCAAAATCCTTTCTGGAAAAGGTATGAGTCGAAAGGAATAATCTATGTCCGCAATTCTCGTTGTAGATGACGAACAGGACATGCTCGCCCTCCTGCGGCGAATCATATCCGAGAAGACCGAGTACGAAATAGATGTCACCAGCGACCCGCTGAAGGTCACGGAGCTTTTAGGCCTCAGGGACTACGACGTCGTCCTCACCGATCTGAAAATGCCCGGCAAAAACGGCATCGAGATCCTCCAGGAAGTAAAGGAAAAAAGCCCGCGTACGGCGGTGATCATCATGACCGCCTTCGGCACGATCGACTCGGCCGTCGAGGCCACCCGCAAGGGCGCTTTCGACTATATCACCAAGCCCTTCCGCAAGGAGCGAATCCTGCACATAATCGAACAGGCGTTTGGCTGGCAGCGCCTCCAGCGGGAGAATACCTATCTTCGCCAAAAGCTGGAAGAAAAATCGGGGTTCCCCGCCCTGGTGGGGTCCAGTCCCGCCATGCGCTCCCTTCTCGCCCAGATAGAAAAGGTGGCCAAAACTTCCGCCACCGTGCTCATAACGGGCGAGAGCGGGACCGGCAAGGAACTCGTCGCCCGCGCGCTCCATTCCCACAGCCTGAGAAAAGACCGCGAGTTTATCCCGATCGATTGCAGCACCATCCCTGAGACAATAATCGAGAGCGAACTCTTCGGCCATATCAGGGGCGCCTTTACCGGTGCGGTCCGGGACAAAAAGGGCATGGTCGAGGAAGCGAACCAGGGGACCCTCTTTCTCGACGAAATCGGCGACCTCAACCCCGCCATGCAGGTTAAGCTCCTGAGGCTTTTGCAGGAGGGCGAATACAAGGTGGTGGGGGCCAATGCGATCCGCAAGGTCGATATCCGCTTCATTGCGGCCACAAACCAGAACCTCGCCGACAAGATCAATAAGGGGGAATTCAGGGAGGACCTTTATTACCGCCTGAACGTGATAAATATCCAGTTGCCGTCCCTTGGCGGCAGGAGGGACGATATTCCACTCCTCACAACCCATTTTTTGGAAAAATACAACCGCCAGCACGGAAAGAGCGTTAAGCAGGTTTCCGTTGACGCGATGCGGTATCTCATTTCCAGAAACTGGCCGGGAAACGTGCGCGAGCTGGAAAATCTGATCGAACGGGGTGTGATAATGACTTCGGGAGAGTATCTCGATGTCGCCGACCTCGGGATGCCCGCGCCGCAACATCCCGCCGGTCCCGGCATTGCGCCCCTCGAAACGGCCGGCGACATCTTTGACCTCCCCTTCAAGGAGGCTAAGGACAAGCTCGTCGAGCGCTTCCAAACGGAATATATTTCAAAGGTGCTCACCCGCAACGAGGGCAACGTCTCCCAGGCCGCGCGGGAATCCGGCCTCAAGCGCCAATACCTCCACCGCCTGATGCGCGAAACCAGCATAGAATCGAAAACCTTCAAGAAACATCAGCAGGACTAGCGGGAGGGGTTCGGGAATTTGGGAATTGAGGGATTGCCGAGTTGCGCTCTGATCCAGGAATTCCTCAATCCCTCAATCCCCTAATTCCTCAATTCCTCAATTCTTAAATTACCAAATTTTCAGCATCTCATTATTGAGGGCTTGGTGCTCGGACTTCTCTTTTGCTGGCGTGAAGAATCGTGATGCCGATTATTTCATCGTTTTCATAGCGAATTATCACGTCGTCATCAGTTAATTCGCTGTCAGTGGCATGGCTCGGCTTTTTGAAATTAATGTAGAGCACGTCCGCTTCCGGGTCGTATGAAGACCAGAGGGATTTCTGAGGCGCGCCTTTGACCGCGGCGATGAGAGGCAGGTAGTTCTCTAATGCAATACCGGCCATAATTGCTTCCTTCGGCTCAAGGAATGGGTCCTGCGCATCAGAGAGGCGGTAATTATGAACCCGTCCTGCGCGCTTTCGTCCTCATTTTGGCCCAACGCTAATTCGCGCCCGGCTTCCGCCGCTTCTCCCTGGCGACCTTTCTCTCCCATGCCGATTCGATCTTGCCCACCAGTTCGTCTATGGGACAGGGTTTGAGCAGGTATTCGTATCCGCCCAGCTTCATTATCTCGACCGCCGCGTCGACGGAGGCATGCCCGGTCAGAATGATCACCTCGATATCGGGGTTTTCCTTCTTGATCTTGCCGAGCGCTTCGATGCCGTTCATTTCGGGCATTTTGACATCGAGCAGGACCACGTCGTAGGCGTTTTGCTCCATGGCGGAGAAAGCCTCGGCCGCGCTGCCCACGTCCACCGCGTCGAGCCCCTTGACCGTCAGCAATTTTCGCAAAGTCGTTCTGAACCGCTCTTCGTCATCGACGATGAGAACCCGTGGTTTCGAAGTCATAGGATTACTCTCCTTCCTGAGCGCGGTGAATAATGGGAAGCCTGACCGCGAAAGTCGTCCCTTTTCCCGGCTCGCTTTCCACCGCGATCCTTCCCCCCAGCCGCACGATGATGCTGTGACATATGGACAGGCCCAGGCCGGTGCCTTTGCCCGGCGGCTTCGTGGTGTAGAAGGGATCGAAGATCTTGTGCAGGTCCTCTTTCCGGATGCCGCACCCGTTATCGCCTATCTCCAACTCCACGTGGCCGCTTTCCGGAATTCGGGTCCTTATGGCGATTGCGCCGTTTTGCCCTATGGCATAAACCGCGTTGTTGAGCAGATTCAAAACCACCTGGCGCAAAAGAGGCGGGTCGGTTTGAATCGGCGACAGGTCCCCCCGGTATTGCCTGACTATTTCAATGCCTTTCTGGGAGGCCTCCTTTTCGACGAGCTTGGCCATGTCCTCGACGAGCCGGTTGAGATCGACGCCCTGGATGAGCGGGTCGTGTTTCCGGGCAAAATCGAGCAGCTTGTGCGTGATTTCCCTGCACCGCTCGACCTGGCACGCGATTTCCCTCAGAGAGTCCCTTACCTCCTCCAGACCCGGCTCGTCCGGGTTCCGCCCGTCAAACTGGTAGCGCGCCCACTCGATTTCCTGGGCGATTATGGCAAGCGGATTGTTTATTTCGTGCGCTATGCCGGCCGAAAGCTCGCCGATTGCGGCAAGTTTTTGCGATTGTATGAGCTGTTCGTCAACAAAACATTTCTGCTCCCGCGCCCGGACAATCTGCCCGATGAGCGAGCGCACCCCGAAAAAGCACGCCGCGGCAACCGGGACGGCAAGGAGGGCCGTGCCCGGACCGGCGCAAATCCACAGCGGGGCCGCCATGAGCAGGACCAGTGAAGGAATCGCGAAAAGGTACACCCTGGAAAGATATGAGGACGGAATGCTCAACATGGCGCGGCAAACCGCACCCAGGGGCTGTACTGTGACGGATCGCCTCCAACGGCGCTCGCAATCATCCCTCCGCCTTTCGGACCCGGGCCTCGTGCAGCAGTTTCCTCTCGCTCGCCTGGCCCACCTTCTCGATGAGATCATCCAGGTCCGCCGGCTTTATCACGTAGTCAAAAGCGCCGAACTGCATGCCCTGCATTCCCGATTCGACCGAAGCGTGCCCGGTCAGCATGATCACCTCGGTCAGGGGGCTTTTCTTTTTAATTGCCCTCAACGTTTCGATACCATCCATCCCCGGCATTCTCACATCCAGAATCACAACGTCAAACGTCTCGCTTTCGAGGACCCTCAGCGCCTCTTCTCCGCTGCCGGCCCCGACCGCATCGACCTTCCGCTTCTTCAGACGCTTTACGATGGTCTCCAGGAAATCGGGTTCGTCATCCACTATTAAGACCCTGAAACTTGCCATTCATTTTACCTTCTGCAAAAAAAATAAACCCCGAGGAAAGGCGGTCGAAAGCTGTCGAGCCGGATCAGATCTTTTCGGAATTGACCAGAGGCAAATAGATTGTGAACGTGGTCCCCTTTCCAACTTCGCTTGCCACTAAAATTCTGCCGCCGAGCTTTTCAATGATGCTGTGGCTGATGGAAAGCCCCAGGCCCGTTCCCATGCCGTATTCTTTCGTTGTGAAGAACGGATCGAAAATCCTGTCCAGGAGTTCGACGGGGATTCCGGGGCCGTCGTCCGAAATGACGATCCCCACTTCCCGCTCGTTCTCCTTCAGCAGCGTGGTGATCGTGATTACTCCCGCTTTCTGGATCGCGTCAATGGCGTTGTTAAGTATGTTAAGTATCACCTGCTGGATTTGGGAGGAGTCGCTCATCGTCGAGGGCAGGTTGGGATGGAATTGGGTCCGGATCTCGATGTTCCTGTAGTGCGCCTCGTTGCTGAGAAAATCCACCGTTTCGGACAGGAGCCGGTTCATGTCCACCTGCTCGCGGATAGGCTCCATTCTGCGGGCGAATCCAAGCAGCCGGTGCGTCACCTTTTTCGCGCGGTCCACGTGATAGTCGATCTTGCGCACCGCATCGTCGAATTCCTGGTAATTCTCGCTTTTTGTAATGTCTTCTTCGGCAAGCAGGTCGCGAATCCACCCCACCTTTTCCTTTATCACCGCAAGGGGATTATTCACCTCGTGGGCGATCCCGGCGGCCAGCTTGCCCAGGGCCGCCATTTTACTCGACTGAAGAAGGCTTGCATCCAGAAGGGCCTTTTCCCTGCCGGTTTTAACGAGTTGGCGCACCATGTTCCGCGCGATAAAGAGCGCCCCGAAGACAATTACGAGGACCCCGGCCCCAACGAGTATTATCGCAAGAATACGCGCGCGCAGAAGCGGCAGCAGGTTCTCTATGGGCTCCTCCCGGACCACCAGGAGCCAATCCTTGTTTTTGAGCCATGTGAGCGCGACCAGGGAATTTTCGCCCCCCAGGTCCATTTGACTCACCCACGTACCCGTAAACCTGCCAAAGACAGGATAATTGACCTTTGTCAAAAGCTCGCCGCCGAATCGCGGCGTGGTCTGCAGCATATTCTGCCGGTTCAGCACGAAGGCGTCCCCTCGCTGCCCGACTTGCGCGGCCCGCACCATGGCGTCGAAAATATCCGTGTCGATGGTGGCCCGAAGGATCCAGCTCCGGTCCCCTTCCCGTCTCATTATCGCTATGATGAAATGCGGAAACTTTCTAAAACCCGTGAAAACGTCACTGACATAGGTCCCGCGCAGCATCGTCTCATGGAACCATTCCTCGTTCTTATAATTGAGCCCGCTTAACTGGTAGGGACCGATATAAGCCACGTGATTTCCGTCCCTGTCGATGATACCCACGTCGACATAGGATTTCGAGCGCATCTGGAGCAGCGTGAAGATCCGGTTGAGGTTTTCCTCGTCCTTCAACTGATCGAACGATTGCGTGTAGACGATGGTATTCAACTGCGACACGCGCTCCTCGAGAAAGAGGTCGATCGCGTTTTTGCGGTTTTCGGCAAGTGTCCGCAGATTCTCCATGACCTTGGCCGTATAGATATCCGCAAACTGCGAGTAGATGCCGAAACCGACGACAAGGAGCGGAACCATGGCAAAGGAAAGAGTGATAGCGACAATTTTGCGGTGAAGTTTTTTATAGCTGCTGGGATCTTCCATCAAGGGACCCTGGTGCTGGTGGATGGGAAGCGAAACCGCGACCGGGCAGACCTCGCCCGCGCCCTATTATCGTGGTTATATCCGGGAATTTCCATGAATATTTTGCGCCCGGGGATGTGTTCACCGCAGAGACGCGGAGGACGCGGTGAATCAACACTGCGGTGAACTAACACTCCTGGACAAAACCATTGATCAGACCAAGCCCGGTCAGCGCCGCGCACGCGGCTTCATATTCCTCTTCGGATACCTTCCGGTCAAGCGGCGGCGTATCGACGCCCCTGTGCGCCGGGAAATACTGGTTCATCAGGCTCACCCACACCCCGGGGCCGATTTCGCGCGCCAGGAAGGAAAGACACTCGGAAGTTCCCGCGAGGTCTTCGGGGAGCACCATGTGCCGCACTATCATTCCCCTGCGCGCAATGCCCGAAGAATCCGTCTGAATCCCGCCCACCTGCCGCCACATCTCGATCAGGGCCACCCGGTTGCGGCGGACGTAGTCCGCCGCGCCGGAGAATTTTTGCGCGACACTTGCATCCGAATATTTGATATCGGGCAGGTAGATATCGATTATCCCATCCAGCACGGCAAGCGTCTCGACCGACTCGTAGCCGCTCGAATTGTAGACGAGCGGTATCCGAAGCCCACGCTTTGCCGCGATATCGAGCGCGCGCGCCAGGCCGGCAATCTGGTGCGTCGGGGTGACGAGGTTTATGTTGTGCGCCCCCTTTTCCTGGAGCCGCAGCATTTGCGAGGCGAGATACTCGGCGCTCATCTCCCGGCCGACCCCGAACTGGCTTATGGGATAGTTCTGGCAAAAAAGGCACCGGAGGGTGCAGCCGGAGACGAAAACGGTCCCCGAGCCTCCGGTCCCGGAAATCGGGGGTTCCTCCCAGGGGTGCAAATTTATCGCCGCAACCTTGAGGCGCCCGTCCACTCCGCAGTAGCCGGTCTTCCCGCCGTTTCGGTCGACCCCGCACCCACGGGGACACAGATCGCAGCGGCTGAGCCTTTCTTCGAGCACCCCGGCCCGGCGCGAAAGCTCCCCGCTCCCGGACATCCCGACATATCCGGGCGTGTATCCGCCTGAACCGATTTCGCTAAAATCAACTTTCCGCGCGCTCAATCCACTCGCCACCATTCCAAATACCCATCACCGCGCCCGAATCACTCGGATCGTATCCGCCCATCGAGATGACCGTCCGGCGGAACGACTCCGAAACGATTATCTCCAGCAGGCGCCGAATCTTGAAATCTTCCCACGCGCTCTCGGCTATAACAAGGTCGTAGCGCTCTTCGCCGACGGGGATAAAATCCAGGTCCAGGGCCTTTGCCGAGGAATAGATGGCCATGCCCGCATCCGCCCGGCCGCTCAAAACGCTCACCGCGACCGCCATGTGCGTGAATTCCTCCTGCTCGTACCCGCGGATCGCATCGGGGGAAATGCCACGCAGCCGGAGGCAATAGTCGAAAAGAACGCGCGTCCCCGCCCCCGCCTGCCGGTTCATAAACGAGACATCGGGACGCGTCAGATCGCCGATATTCTTTATCCCCTTCGGGTTTCCCTTGCGGATGAGAAGCCCCTGCTCGCGCATGGCGAGCTTGACCACGCGGACCGGTGTCCCCTTGAGGTATCGTTCTATATAGGAATAATTATACCCTCCGGTTTCCGTATCGAGGAGGTGCGAGCCGGCAAAATGGGTCTGGGAACGCCGGATCGCCGTGAGGCCGCCCAGGCTTCCGACGTTGCTCGAGGAAAGGTGCACCCGGCTGTCGCGGGCCTTGAGCTCGTTTGCGATGACATCTATGGTGTTGTCGTGGCTGCCGATCATGATGAGGGTATAGTCGAGCTGGTCCCGGGGCCTGAGCAGCCGGATGTTTACCTCCGCCCCCTCCGCGATGCCCTCCTGCTCCTGGGGAATCTGGAGGATGCCGTCGGCGCGGGTAAGAGAAGTTATTATTCCCGCGCCCCGCTGGATCGGCATGGCCACGAGCCGCCCCGCGACCCGTCCGAGGATGACGCGGGCAAACTCTTCGAGACCGAGCTTCGAGGGCGTCTTGCGGCCGAGTACGGCCGGAATGGACGGAAAGGCCGGGCAATCAATCCCCTGCATCGAGTAGAGAAGGGGCCGCACAAACTGCTCGAAGGCCATGATGGCCGAAACCGGGTAGCCGGGGACCCCGACGACCGGTTTTCCGTCAACCGCTCCGAGTATGACCGGCTTTCCCGGCATCATGGTGACGCCGTGCACCAGGACCTCTCCAAGCTCTTCGATAATGGCGGCCGTATAGTCTTCCGATCCCGCGGACGATCCGGCGTTTACCAGGACGACGTCCGCAGTGGAATCGACCCCTTCCCGAATCGCCCGCTTGATGCTCTCGTAGTCATCCGCGACGATCCCGCGCAGCTCGGGGACCCCGCCGCACTCCTCGACCATCGAGGAAAGCACGGCGCCGTTGAATTCTATTATCTGGCCGGGCTCGGCCTCGGCGGCCCCGCTCGCGGGGATGAGCTCCGTCCCGGTCGGCTGGATGCGCACTTTCGGCCGGGCATAGACCCAGACCTCACTGGTCCCGGCGGCAAGGAGCGCGCCCAGGTCGGCGGGCCGCAGACTGTGCTGTTGCGGCAAGAGAAGCTCGCCCGCGACGATGTCCTCGCCGACCTTTCTCACATGCTGCCACGGAAAGGCCGCCGCGCGGATTTCGATTTCCGCCTCCGACATCTGCTCGACATGCTCGATCATGATCACGGCGTCCGCTCCGGGAGGAAGCGGATCCCCCGTGTCCACCGCGAAAGCGCCCGTCCCCACCCCGAGGAGCAGAGGATTCGTATCGCTCGCCCCGAAGGTGTCGCGCGCGGCGACCGCGTAGCCGTCCATCGCCGCCCCGTGGTAGTGGGGGACCGAACGGACCGCCGTAATGGGCCGCGAGGTCACCCGGTGCAGGCTCGATACGGCGGGGATGCACTCCCGCGCCGTTCTGAGCGCCGCGAATTTTTCAGACCACAGGTCGCGAGCCTCCCGGAGGGTCTTCATCTTGAGGTAGATGTTTCTTTTCGGCTTTTCCAAGGTATCCGCTTTCGCTCGTTGAGGTCGGAATCAAGTTGGTAGTCGGAATCAAGTTGGTAGTTAGTAGTTGGTAGTTGGTAGTTGGTAGGTTGGGTTAAGCGATAGCGAAACCCAACATTTCTTTGGGACGGACACACCTTTCGTTGGGTTTCGCTATCGCTTAACCCAACCTACGGTCTACGGTCTACCGGAAAGGGGCCGTTGTCCAAATGCAAAAGTTACGACAGGTGTGGCCAAAACAGGGCGGAGGTCTCCCCTCCCTTGGCGGGAGGGGCAGGGGGAGGGGGTCGTAAGTACTTGAAAATTCAACACC
>JBAQYM010000120.1:0-3936 GCA_049300095.1 Syntrophobacteraceae bacterium | reverse complement strand
AGTGTTGCATGCAACAGAAGCGTTGCATGATTTCGGTGTTGCATGCAACATTTCAGCATCGGGGGGCGTCTTCAGTGAGGCTGTATCTTTTCATTTTCCGGTAGAGGGTCACGCGGTCTATTCCCAGCAATCGGGCCGCTTTTGCTTTGTTCCAGGAGGTCTTATCCAGGGCTTCGAGAATCGCGCGGGAATCGACCGCCCGCGCCTCCTCGGGGGGGAGGTGCTCGATTCCGGGGGCGCTCATGAAGTCAAGCGGCAGATGATCGAAGGTGATGATATTTTGGCTGCAAAGGACGAAGGCATGCTCCATGGTGTGCTCGAGCTCCCGCACATTGCCGGGCCAGGGATACTTGAGAAAGGCTTTCAGGACATCAGCGGATATCGCTTCAATGGTTCTCTTGAATTTGGCGTTGAACCCATTGCGAAAGTGATCAATCAGAAGAGGGAGGTCGTCGCGCCTGTCCCTTAGGGGCGGCAGCCTGATCTCGACCACCTTCAGCCGGTAGTAGAGGTCTTCCCGCAATTCGCCGAGGCTGACTTTCTCCATGAGATTTCTGTTCGTTGCGGCGATCAGCCGAACGTCCACCTTCACCGGAGTAGAGTTTCCGACCCGCTCGAATTCCCTCTCTTCAAGGACCCGCAGGAGCTTCAGTTGTATCTTTGGCGAGATGTCGCCAATCTCATCGAAGAATATGGTGCCGCCATCCGCCCTGTGGAACCGCCCGACATTGTCCCGGATAGCGCCCGTAAACGATCCCTTCACATGGCCGAAGAGCTCGCTTTCAAGCAGGCTTTCGGGCAATGCCGAACAGTTCACCTTGACCAGCGGTTTGTGGCTGCGCTCTCCGGCGCGATGCAGCGCCTCGGCCACCAGTTCTTTCCCCGTCCCGCTTTCTCCCGTGATGAGAACAGTCGTTTGAACACGGGCCAGGGCATTTATGAGGGAATAGACCTTCTGCATCGGCTCGCTTCTGCCCACGATGCGATGGAACTGCCGGTGCTCTTTGAGCTCCTTTTCGAGGTCGGCCACATGCGTATCATCCCTCAACGCCATAACGACGCCCGAGAGCGTGCCCTGGAGGCTGAGCAGAGGATAGGTCCTTACGCTGATGACCCTTCCCGCGCCCTTGAGGGGCCGGCACTCGATACGGTCCACCTCGACAGGCTCTCCACTCGTGATCGCTTCCCCAAGAATCTCCACAAGTCTTCCGCCGCACACCACGGGTAGAAGGTTAAACGACTTTCCGATGTCATCGCGGGAATATCCACACATGGTCATGGCCGCCTCATTGATCTCGATCACGGCCGATTCTTTATCCACGGTGATGATGGCGTCCCTGACACTCCTGAAGATAGCCTCGAGATTTGTACGGTACTTTTCCTTTTCTTCAATTACGGCCTTATACTTCAATGCCGTTCGGGTGGTATGCAGCAAAGACTCCTGGTTGATGGGCTTTGGAATGTAATCGAAGGCGCCCAGGCGAATGGAGTCGGCGGCGGTCTCGACGCCGGGGTCCCCCGTGATCATGATTACCGGGCAGATCAGTCCTTTTGCCCTGATCTCGCGCAAGATATCGATTCCCGTCCCATCCCCCAGAATGATGTCCGCAAATACCACGTCAAAGCTCGTCTCGTTTATTCGGGCCAAAGCTTCGCCGCGGCTTTCAGCAGTCGCCACGCTATACCCAGCGGCGCCGAGGAACCTTTCGAAGGTGAACCTGATCGATTCCTCGTCATCGATTACAAGAATCCTCGCACTCATTTTCCACCCCGCACACCGCTTCGACTGGCAGGCAAATCAATAATGACCCTGGTAAATTCCCCTTTGGCGCTCTCGAAGCCGAGATGCCCGCCATGGTCCGCGATGATTTTTTGAGTGATGTTCAACCCAAGGCCGGTCCCTTTCCCGAAAGGCTTTGTGGAAAAGAACGGCTTCGTCAGCATGGAGAGCTCATGAGAAGAAATTCCCACCCCTTGATCGTAAAATATGGTTCGCACATAGGGGAGATCGCTGATAGTCACTCTCTCGCCGGTGATTTCGAAGCGCTTATTCTTATGCCGTCCAGGATACTTCTCGTTTAATGCGTAGCGCGCGTTGTTTATGATATTTATAAAACACTGCTGGATCTGCTGAGGGCTAACATCGACTTCAGGAAGGTCGTCGGGAAAATCTATCTTTAGATCGATGCCCTCCTTCCGAATTTGCGCCTGGGTTAGAAGAATGGATTCTTCAAGAATGGCGGGGACGCGAGTTGACTTCTTCTCTTCTCGTCCCTCGCGCGCATAGGAAAGCAGGGTCTTTACGATACGGCCGACACGCTCGCCTTCCTTCACAATGCGCCCTCCAAGGTCCTTTTCCATGCTTCCAGGGGCGCACTCATTTATCAGTATTTGACCATAGTTTATGATGCCGGTGATGGGGTTGTTGATTTCATGAGCAACCCCGGCGGCCAACTCCCCCAATGAGGCCATATGAGTTGCCTGCATCGCTTCGGCCTGCATCGCCATCTTTTCGGTAATATCAATCACCAGCAGGAGCACGCTAATGACCCTCCCGGTCTCTTTGATTGGAAATGCCCTTATGTCCAGTATCGCCCCATGGTGGGTTACGACGGCAACCGCTTTTTCAGCCGTTTCGAAGCATCTTGTTATCGGGCTGTCCTCAGTGGGGGCGGAACGATCATGCAATAATTTATAACAGTATTGCCTTGCCGCATCGGATACCGTCTCATTCAATTCCAAAGCTCTTTCGCCGTTTGTCCATAATACTTTCATTTCGGGAGAGAGCAGGATCAAGGTATCGCTGATGGCATAGAGAAGGGTCTCGAATTCCTGTGAGAGTCTTCTAAACTTCCTCTCGCTCTCACTGAGCTCGGCCGTGCGTTCTTCCACCCTTCTTTCCAACTCCTCATGGACCTTGCCGAGCTCCTCTTCGGCCTCCCTCCTGATGGATATATCCGTTACCGAAGTCCTGCAGGATTCGGCGCCGTCGACATTGGGCGCATGTATACTGTCCAATTGCACGTAACGTTCCGGGCCGCCCGGTCTTTGCAGTCTCAGTTCGCAGGTTCGCCGTTCGCGGGTTTTAAAAACCTGCTCGAGGTGCGACCGAAACTTGCCTCTGTCCGGAGCTGCCGCGTATAGCCAAAGAGGGGTGTCGATCAGGCGGCCTCTTTCGATACCAAGCTGACCGGCAAAGGTGAGGTTTGCTTCCAGGATGAGACCCTCTCTATTCGAAGTGACGTAGCCGACCGGCGCAAAATCATAGAGATCGGAGTATTTTGCCAACGATTCGCCGAGTCGGTCCTGAGCATCACGCAGCTCTTCGTTTTGCATCTCCAATTCAATTTGATGGACCTGCAGCTCGTGAACCAGCGCCCGGCCTTCTTGTTCGGCCATTGTGCGAGCGGCTTGGGTTGCACTTTCTCTACTGCGCTCCTCTGCAAGGCGGCGCAACCTGGCCGTCCGATCCTCTCCGGATTCATGTTCAGTCATATTTGCACCCTCGGTTCAGTCCCCTCTCGATCTTTACTCTAACGATCGGTCCACGGCTGGCCCCATTGAAGAGGCGGATTTTCAGGGTATCGTCGGGCATGTCGGCATGCTATTGTTCGGATGGGACAATTTTTCAGTTCTGAACGGTCGAGCTAAGAAGTTAGCTCTGTCTGAGATTCTGTCAATATCCATTTCGACCGCAAGCTCTCCATCTGGTATCGAAGTGTAACATGCGGCGCCGATGAAACGCAACGCTTCTGTTGCACGCAACACTCTTTCTAGATCAGATCGCACCCCCGGATGGCCGTCACCCTGGCCTAAGTAGCCAGGTTAATTAGCTAAAATTGAAAACGGCGAAGCTAACCCTGCCGGGCATGGAACTTGCCAGAGATTACCACATGGGAACGTGAAGTGAACCAGCATGAGAACCACCCAATTTCT
>JBAQYM010000119.1:0-6244 GCA_049300095.1 Syntrophobacteraceae bacterium | reverse complement strand
GGCAGTCCGGGCGGGGATCAACCCCGCCCCTACGTTCAAAGGGCGGTATCAAACCCACCGCAAATTCGTAGGGGCGGGGTTGATCCCCGCCCGGACTGCCGGAGTCGAGAGCTTTTTCAACAATTCTTATTCCGGCAACAGCCCCGTCAGCGCCGGCGCCGGCCGAAAACCGAATCCACTGTGTGTAGGCATCGGGACGTCACAACAAACGGGGGGACAAGCGTACCGGCAAAAACCCTACCGCGAGCGGCCGGACAGGTCGGACACAACCGCTTCCATGCGTTTGGGGCCGACGGCCCCCGGCTTGTTGCGCATCCTCAGTATGCTCAGAAAGAAGCTGCACAAAATTACCTGGAACCCCAGCACCAGGCAGGTAACCGAAGGGATGAGGATGCGAAGCGCCTCGAGCGGGGCATTCAGGATGAAGCCCTGCGACGTCCACGATATGAGCGGAACGACGGCGCCCAGCAGGCCCGTAAATAACAGGACCGCCGCCAGGATGAGTCCGGGTTCGAGCGGCGAGGTGCGGGTAAGACGGCTCAGCCTCGAGTTGTCCGGATAAATCCCCTGGCTGATCCCGTAAATTTTGGCCAGAATTCCGAAGATGATGCCCTGAAATCCGATAATTACCGCCGCCGCCGCATAGAGCATGGCGATGATGTTGAGCCTGATTCCGGCGATAAACCTCGGCCCGTTCATCAGCATCCCCATCGTGACGATGCCGAAAACCATCATCAGGATGCCGGGATAGAAGAAAATAAATCTCGGACTGTAGAGGAGCATCATCCGCAGGTGCTGCCAGCCGGCGGAAAAAGAGCGCAAATGCGGCGGCCTTCCGCGTCCGTCGGGGACCAGCGTCGTCGGAACTTCGGTGATTCTCATCCCGAGGATGCTCGCCCGGGCTATCATCTCGCTGTTGAATTCCCAGCCGTCGGCCCGCAGGTCCAGCCGCTCGAAACTCGATTTCCTGAAAGCGCGCAGCCCGCAGTGATGGTCGCCGCAAGGGCTTCGAAAAAGGACCCGTGCGATGGCGCTCATGATGGGAACGCCCACGTAGCGGTGCAGGGGTTTCATCGCCCCCGGAGCGATGCCGCCCTTGAAACGGTTGCCGACGACCAGGTCGTAGCCCTCCCGCAGCCGCTCCAGAAAACGGGGTATGTGCGTAAAATCGTAGCTGCCGTCCGGGTCCCCTATCAGGACATACCTGCCGCGCGCCTGGGCTATTCCGCCCCGCAGGGCGTTGCTGTAGCCACGGGTCTTGACCGCGACCACCCTCGCCCCCAGGCATTCGGCGATCTTTTGGGACCCGTCGTTGCTGCCGTTGTCCGCAACTATCACTTCGCCCGAGATGCCGTGCTCCAGAAGCGTGCGCCGGGCCTGGTCCACCGAGGACCCGACCGTTTTTGCCTCATTGAGGCAGGGCATCACAACCGAAAGCTCGATCGCGGGCTCCGCCTGTTCCATGTGATGAAAATCAAGGTTCTGAGCGTGGATGGTATTCATAGTGCCGCTTCTCCGAGACGCAACTTAGATTCGCCTCTTTAGCTCAAAAAATAACATTTAGCAATTGTGGAGCGGCGCACCGCATAAAATATATTGCCGCGCCCGGAGATGCGTCCGCCGGCCGCGCGACCCGATCCTCCTATTCGGTGGGCATAAGCGTGCGCAGGATATCTTCCTTGCCGATAATTCCCACCAGCTTTCCCTCCTCGACGACGGGGATGGTATGAAACCCCCGGTTCACCATGAGCGCGGCGATCTCTTCGAGACCCGTTTCCGTATCCACGAAAACCGGATCGGGCGTCATCGCCTGCGACGCGTTCACGGCCGAAATCTTCTGGACCTCCTTCTCGAACCTGCCCGGCGAAGAGAGGGGAATCAACGTGTCCAGGAGGTTGAACACCGAGGGCAGGGGAAGTTTCTTTTGCTGGGCGATCAGGTCGCTCTGGCAGATGATCCCCACGAGGCCGCCCTCATCGTCAACCACCGGGGCCCCGTTGATGCGCTTTTCGATCAGCAGCTTCGCGATTTCGGTAATGTGCGTTTCGGGCTTTACGGATATGATCTCCCTGGTCATGATGTCTTTGGCCTTGAGCATCGAAAAGACTCCTTTCCAAGGGAAAGCGTCCCGTTTGGGAACGCGCCCCCTCGTGCGTCTTCACCCTTAAAGTCGCGGGGCATGGGCGAAAAGTAACAGCAAGACCGTTATTACCAATTCCGATAGCGTCCGGGCTTTTTCATTTCGCTTGCGC
Organism: Syntrophobacteraceae bacterium; assembly: GCA_049300095.1. GTDB lineage: Bacteria > Desulfobacterota > Syntrophobacteria > Syntrophobacterales > Syntrophobacteraceae > SbD1. The sequence goes on along the minus strand of JBAQYM010000119.1, from coordinate 3,992 downwards.
CCGGCTAAATGTTTTTAATTACTTATAAAGTTTTGCGCCAGTCATTTTTGCGATTTGATTGACTATTGAGGCCAATTTGGCATTAAATTGTAAACTATTCCTCCGGGCGTTGCGTCTTAAAAGATAACTGGGTGTTATTCCCGGCAAAATCGACCCTGAGGAAATGCGAAGTTGAAATCTCCGGCGGCCCTGCTAAGCTGGGCGCTGTTTTTATTGCTCTGGGAGGACCCAACATGAACAGATCGGGGAAGGTATTCCTGCTAGCTCTCCTGTTTCTCTTCGCCGGCGCGCCGGTGGCCCGGTCCCAGGATCAGCCCCGGAGCGCCGAGCAGGGCGGGCCGCGGGCGGAGGAGAGGGAAAACATCCTTGTCGGGCGTATTGCGATGGTGGAGGGGGACCTTCTTCGCTACGTTCCGGCTAGAAGAGACTGGGTGGTTGCCGTCACGGATTCTCCCTTCGGACTGGACGACGCGCTTTATTCGGGCGAGAGCGGGAAAGTCGAGTACCTGCTGCCCAACGGCACATGGCTCAGGATGGGTCCGAATACGCAAATCCAGATGATCGCCCTCAAGCCCGATGCGACCGAAATAGATGTGGCGGTGGGTACGACCCGGCTTATGGGCAAGAGTTCGAAGGCCGTAATCAAGGTCACGACCCCTTTCGGCTACGCGGTGGGGGAACCGGGGGCGGCCTTCGATGTGTATGTGGGTGATGAATCGATCGAAGTGATCGGAATCCGCGGCAAGGTCGAGTTCGTTCATGACGAGGACGGCTCGCGCTACGAGGTGATTCCCGGTTCGATGTCGCTTCTTGCGGACGACCACGAGACCACGACGGGCGACGGCAGGATGGACCCGGACTGGGACGCCTGGAACAACGCGCGGGACGCCCATTGGTCTCAGGCGCTGGAGGTCAAGGGAGAGTCGGTCGAGCACCTGCCCGAAGAGATCCGGGAAGACGCCCGGACCCTGGATGAAAACGGTCGCTGGGAGCGGGTTTACTATGAAGGCGAGCACCGGCGGGCGTGGCGGCCGACCAAGGTCGAACCCGGATGGGCGCCCTACTCGGTCGGAAGGTGGACCGTCTGGAACGGCGATTACTGCTGGGTCCCCGATGAGCCGTTCGGCTACGTTACACACCACTACGGGTACTGGTTCTGGAACGAAAACTCCTGGTACTGGGCGCCTCCCATCGTGGGGGCCGGGGCCGGCGCGCGCTCGTGGGGGATCGGTCTCGCCTGGTATCCGGGCAGGGTTGGCTGGCTCTATTCGGGAAGCAATATCGGCTGGTTTCCCCTGCTCCCGTGGGAACCCTATTATGCGCATCGCGTGTGGGGGCCGAGCACCTACCTGCCGAGAAGGGGCGGCGGCATCGACATCAACAGGTACCGCTTCGCGAACAGGGCGGTGGTCGTAAACCAGAAGGCCCTTTTCACCACGAACAATCTCAGCACGGTGCGGGAGAGAAAGATCGAGGGGGCGGCCCTTGCGAGAAATTTCAGGGGTGCGCCGGTGGTGAGCAGCCGCGTCCTGGGAAAAGGCGGGCATATCAACCAGCGGTTCAATTTCACCAACCGTGCCCCGAAGGCCAAACCCACACGGGCCGCGGGTTCCCGGCTGGCGCACAACCGGGCGAGGATCGGCGCGGGTGGAGCGGCGGTGAGCAGCGGGGCGATTCGCCGGCAGCTTGCCGCGACAAGACAGGGCAAACCGGCCGCCAGGGGCGGTGTGAGGGCGCCCCGCGCCACCAGCAGGCTGGGCCCCGGGACCGGACCTGCCGGGGTTGGGAGAGGGAAGGCGGGCGTTGGCCGGGGGTCCCGGACGACCGGGTCCTCAGCGGTTAGGAGTGGGAAGACGGGCGCGCATGGGAGGTCCGGCGCAACGGTTGGCCGCGGCAAGGCCGGGACCAACCGTGGGGGGGCCGGGGTTCGGCACAAAGGCGCGCAATCGCGGAAAGGCAATGTGAGCGGCCGGGCGCGCACCGGCGGGCATGGTTCCGATCGGGGCCGGCTCGGAAAAGGCGGGGGACAGGCCCCGAGGGGGGGAGGCCAAGTCGGCAAGCGAGGGGGCAACGGCCGCAAGGGGGGAGGCCAGTTCCGGAGGGGAGGAGGCCACCTTCGGGGCGCGCCGTCGGTCGAGCGGCATGGGGCCCTGCACGCTCCGCGGGCCGGCAGGCTGGAAAGCCCGCCCCACGAATATCACCGCCAGGCGCGGCTTACATGAACGGTATCGGGTTCAAGCCGACCGGGCTATTGGAGACGGGCGGGACCATGGCAGGTGGTCCCGCCCGTTTCATTTTGCGGGGTCGGGTCGTCACGTGCGGCTTCTTGCGACCGGAAATGCATTCTTAATCCGCCCCTCTATTAGGCACATCTAACAAAGCAATCCCAGCCATATAGCCATTATGCGCGAGTAATTATTCTTCCCGACATATCTTTACATCGCTATAATTATCCCTAATTTTCAGCTTCAACGAACCTCACAGGGAGACGTGATGCGCAAAAAGCTCATCGGGCGCGGAGCGAGGATGAAGACGGCAGGCTATGCCGCCGGGTTTGCGGTAATTCTCGTAATCGTCTCGGCCGCGGCGGTTCTTTCCAAGGCCGGTCCCGATTATGTTGTCATAAGCTGGAGCAACCTCGGGATGCAGGATACAAACAAGGATTTCTCCACATTCGCCCTCCACCCGCCCTTCGGCGCCCTCATGGCCCAGGTGGTGAAAAGGGGGACGGAAAGCCGCGGCCCGTCTCTGGTGACAAAGGACGTTTCGCTTACCTACGAGGTCCCCAACAATACCTACTCGATGGGCAAGACGAACCTGTGGGAGTATGCGGGAATGCTTTTCGGACTGCAACTCGATCCGGATACGGGCATCACCCTGAAGGGTCTTTCCGGCTCGTTCAGTCTCGCTCCGAGCGGCGATCACTTCGCTGCGGAATGGGTCCCGATCACGCCTTATACGGACTACGATCTCAATCACGAGGACCCCTTTCAGCTTGCCGGGGTGACCTTGTCCGACCGGCGTGGAAACGTTCTCGCAGCGAGCCGGCCGGTAATTCCGGTTTCGAATGAAATCAGTTGCCGCGCCTGCCACAAGACGGACCGGAATATCGTCGCCAATCACCCGAAGTCGGCAAATCTCGATCCTTCACGACCCGTGTTCTGCGCCGGGTGTCATGCCTCGAATGCCCTCGGGACCAAGGGCATACCACGGGCCGGATCGCTCTCCGAAAGGATGCACCGCAAGCACGACAGGGCGACGAACAACTGCTACCTGTGCCATGCCGGCGTCAAGACCCGGTTTCACAGGGACCCGATGGCGGACCGGGCGGGCCTGATCTGCCAGGATTGCCACGGCAATATGGCAAACATCGCGGACAGCATCACCCAGGGAAGGCGTCCGTGGATCGACGAGCCGAAATGCGGCGCGTGCCACGGTCCTCAATACGCGGAGGAGCCGGGAAAACGCTTCAGCACGTCCAAGGGACACGGGGGCCTCTACTGTTCCGCCTGCCACGGCTCGCCTCATGCGATCCTGCCCTCCAGGGAGGAAAGGGACAACGAGCACAATACGGCCCTTCAAGGCTTTTCCGGGACCCTGCAAAACTGCGGTGTCTGCCACGAGCGCGTGCCCTCCGGGGCCGGCCCGCACCAGGATGCGGGACATATGGACACGGCTGTTTTGCCGTAGAAGCGCCGCCGCCGCCGCGGGACCAGGATGGCTTGTCTCCTTCGAGCCACAACGAGTTTAACCCGAATCAGGATAACCGAGATGAACAGCAGACCAGGTGGTAAAATGTCGGAAAAAGACGGGCGCAACTATCTTTTCGGGGCTGCAATTTTAATTGCGACGATGGCGGTTTTCGTCATTTTGCCCGGCCCCGGCGGCCATGAGGTCGTGAATGCCGCCTCGGCCTGCGCGGCCTGCCATGCGGACGGGCGAACGGGCACACCGCCCGCGACCTCGACCCATATCTCGGCGGGGCTCGTGAG
>JBAQYM010000118.1:0-7850 GCA_049300095.1 Syntrophobacteraceae bacterium | reverse complement strand
GAATTTTGGCAGTAAGTTTCTGAATCAACACATAATTTGGAGCATAAATGCCTAAATTTTGTGGGAACTGTCCTCTTGACTGAAGATGCTTATTTAAGCGCTTATAGGGTTGATCCCCGCCCGGACTGCCCGGTGCCGAGCCTTTTTCCTCTCACGCCCGGCCCTATTTTTTCTCTACCGGATACCTGTTTTCATACCAGGCATTCCAGCCTCCCTTGAGGGCATAAACGCCCGTGAAGCCGGAGGCTGCGAGGTTTTGCGCCACACGGGCGCTAGTGGCTTCGCTGGGTCAGGCACAGTAGAGAACGTATGTTTTATCCTTCTGGTATTTGCCCTTCCATTCATCGGCCTTGGACGGGTCCTCACGAATCGCCCCCTGGATCTTCCACTGGCTGGTATCCCAGTCGTGTTCGGCCCGCACGTCGAGCACCACGACGTTTGGCTTCCCCAACCGCGCCTTTAGTTCCTCACCGGACATCTTGGGGACCGTCTGGGATTGGGCCGCAAACGCTGTGAACAGGACGAGAATTAAGGCGGCAAATAATACGGCTTTGCTTTTCACTGCGATCATTACGTTCTCCTCTCGCGGGTTGATATAGCAGGAAGATAGTAATCCCTTCGAAATAGTCAAAACAGTCGCGCCTTTCCCTCCGGGAATACGGGAAGCCGCATCTTTTCATCCCCGTGAGAATGCTTAATAGTAAGCTGGTGGCATTATTCGGCCGGTATTTGCTCGATCGACCCGTCCCCTGGCGTGGCGGCGGAAAACGCACTTGATTGAAATCGACGGCGCGGAAAAATCCGGCAGCGGCACCGTGGTAAGGTTTGCCGTTGCGCTGTGTACTCTTACGGGCGAGCCCGTGCACCTGGTCCGCATCAGGGCTAAGCGGGAGAAGCCCGGACTGCGGCCGCAGCACCTTCAGGCGGTGAGGGCGTGCGCGTCTCTTAGCTCGGGACGGCTGGAAGGCGACGAGGTCGGTTCCCGTGAGATCGTCTACTACCCCGGGGAAACGGCCTTCGAGGGCGGAGCGCGCCAATGGGACATCGGGACGGCCGGGTCGGCGACGATGATGGCCTTCGCGCTCGTGCCCATCGCGCTTTTCGCCCGGACACGATCTCAATTTACGATCAAAGGAGGCCTTTTTCAGGACTTCGCGCCCACGGCGTTCCACATGCAGCGGGTCCTTTTTCCGCTCATCGAGAAGATGGGAGCGCGGGCAAGGCTCGATGTGGTCCGCCCGGGCTATGTGCCGCGGGGCGGCGGCGAACTGGCTGTCGCGGTCGAGCCGGTCAAGGCGCCGCTCAAGGGACTCGACCTGACCCGAAGAGGAGAAGTAACGAAGATCGGAGGCGTTTCGCTCGCCTCCCACCTCGAGCGCGAGCGGGTTGCCCGGCGAATGGCGGACCGGAGCGCGGCGTTGCTTGGTGAAAGAGGCTACCGGGCCGAAATGGAAGTCATCGAGGATGCCTCCGCCCTCCAGAAGGGCGCGGCGCTGTTTCTGCGGGCCGAGACCCGAACCGGGTGCATCCTTGGTTCCGACAGGGCGGGCAAGAGGGGCCGCGGGTCCGAATCGATCGCCGGGCATGCGGTCGAGGCCTTATTCGAAGACCTTGCCGCGGGGGCAACCGTCGACCGGTATGCCGCCGACCAGCTCATTTTGTTTGCGGGCCTTGCCGCCGGCAGGAGCAGGTACCTGGTCCCGGCGATCACCGACCACGTGCGGTCGAATGCGTGGCTTATCGAGAAGATGCTGGGAGCGAGGGTCGATACGGCAGGGAACATGATCTCCATCGATGGAGTGGGCTTTTTCAGGGAATAATCACAGGGAAGGAGGCCCCGGATGGCGCCGCGCCTTAAAATCAGAGGTATTTACAGCACCGCGCTGACAAAACTCGCGCTCGACTCCGGATTCGAAGTCATCGACCCCTCCCTGAAGATCAAAGAGCGTTTCCCGCTCGAATTCGCCGCCGGGGCCCATGATGTTCTTATCCAGGACAGGGATGACCTCCAGGGAATCGAGCTCAAGGGAGAGGCCGACCGGTTGACCGAGGTGCTCGCCGGGTTGCAGGCGGCGCTCCTTGATATTGTGATCGTCGGTTTCGGGCCGACGGATGAGGACGGTCCCCTCGCGGTCGCGCGCATCGAGCTGCCCGGCGCGTCCAAGGAAAAACTGGACGAGACGCGCGCCTCGGTTGTCCCCACCCTGAGAAATCACCACCGGCTCAAGGTAATAAATTCCGCAATGCTCGAAGCGGCCGAATCCGAACTTGCCAAGGACCCCGCTCGTAAGGCAGAATTGGAACGGGTGCTCACGAAGGAGGCGATTCTTCTTCCCCTTGAAAAAGAGGGTGTGGCCAGGATCGAGCACATCCGGCCGTCCGGTAAATCGATGCGGCCAAGGCAAGGGGCCATTCAGACCATCAACGAGAACCGGATCGTTTTTAAACGCACTTTTTCGCGAGGCCGCTACGACGGGCTCGATTTGCTCATCCGCAAGGGCGACTACGGCCTCACCGAGATCAGGGAGGGGGGCTGGTACATAAAGCACAGCTATTTTTCGAAAGAGCACCTCCTGATCGGCGAATATTTCAACATCAACACGCCGGTGGAATTCTACCCGTTCGGGGCCAGATACGTGGACCTCGAGGTGGACGTGATCCGACGGGCGGGCGAAGAGGCCTTCGTGATCGACCGCGAAAAGCTCGACATCCTTTCCCGGAGAGGCTGTATCGGGAAGGGACTGGAATCGAGGGTCCTGTTCGTTGCCGAACAGATTCTGCGAGGCCTCAACCGGGAGAGGGCGAAGCGATAGCGCGGCGAAGGCGCGCTCCAGGGTGGCGAAAACATCATCGCTGAAGATGCTGTAGTTGAAAACACCAGGAATGGCGCGATTGCTCTCAGAAGCTGAACAAACCCGTCATTCCGGCGGAAGTTCATTGCCGTCAACTTAATCAGCACCGCCGGGATCGCGCGCTTTAATGCCCCAACGGGGCTGAGTAAACCAGCCCAGGGTCAGTGCCGCGCCTCGCGAGACGCCACCCTGGGTGGCAGGCGTCCCCACGATGATACCCTGAAGGGGTTACATAATGATGGGAGATGACCGCTTGCCTGCGCGAGTCCGGCAGTTTACCGATATATAACCCCTTCAGGGTAAGGACCTTTGTGCATCCCGTTCCCAGGGTGGCGTCCCGCGAAGCGCGAGACTGACCCTGGGCTGACTTATAATGCCCCTTCAGGGCAAAAGGCACTTCACTGGACTGATGGCGCGAGCGATAAGCTCCTTAAGTTGACGGCAATGTGCCGCCGCCGGCATGACGAAATCGGGGTCTTCCCAGCTTTGTCCCGGCCCCCAAAAGCTGTTTCAACCCCCTGAGCGCGCCGAAGGCGCGCTCTTATGCGACGGAGCGCGAATGAAGATCAGCCGGGCCTGGGCCGTCCAGTCCTTTATCGTGTGTTTTCTTTTCAATGCCGCGCTGGCGGGCCTGATATTCTTGATGGCGGACAAGATCATGGCGGGCCTCACCGAGTGGGTTTCGCCGTTTGTCACCTCCGGCGGTCCGAGCCTGCCCGACGATGTGCGCTCGGCCCTCGGCAGCCTTGGGATTTTCCTCGCCCAACTCCACCAATACCTCGCGCCGGCGCTTGCCGCCCTCACCTCCGCCGTGACCCTGCTCCTCTGGTTTTGCGTTTACCTGTTCGGGCGCAGACAGATCAGGCGGGCCGCCCGGACGGAGGACGGAGGACAGAAGACGGATAACGGAGAACAGAAGGCTGAGGACAGATGATGGATGACGGATGACAGAGATCAGAGAATAGAGGTCAAAGGATTTTTGCGCCCGCCGCCGTCCGTCCTCTGTCCTCTGTCTTCTGTCCTCCGTCCTCCGTCTTCTGTTTTATCAGGGCGAGATCAGCTTCTTTTTGATGGCTATTTTCGTCAGGTCGGCGATGTTGTGTGTGTTGAGTTTGGCCATGACGCTGTACTTGTGGGATTCGACGGTCTTGGGGCTGAGCTTTAGTTTTACCGCGATGTCCTTGACGTTGTTTCCTTCCGCCAGAAGCTGCAGGACTTCCCTTTCGCGAAGGGTCAAGTCGCTGAAGCCGGTGCTTTCCGAATCCCCCCGATCAAGTTTTCTTATCTGCTCGATCAGCACCTCGGGAGACATGGTGCTGAAATAAGTCCCGCCGGATTGAACGGCCTTCAGGGCCAGGATCAGGTCGGAAATCGGGTCCTCCTTGAGCACATAGGCGGAAATCCCCGCCCGTATCAGGTCCAGCAGGTACTCCTTGTCGGAATACATGGTAAAGATGATGACCCGTGTTTGCGGGCTCTTTTTCTTTAACTGGAGAGTTGCGTCTATCCCGTTCAAGTCGGGCATGGAAATGTCCATGATGACGACGTCGGGTTCGAGGCTTTGTGCGAGCCTGACGCCATCGCGCCCGTTGGATGCTTCTCCGGCCACCTCGAATTCGGGGAATTCCCTCAGCACGCTCCGGATGCCGCCGATAACCACCTGGTGATCGTCCACGATGAGGACACGCGTCTTTTTCATACCTCTTCGCTCAACCGCCTTCCCGAAAGGTTGCAGCAGGATCGAAAGTCCGGGATGTTCCTATATTCGGCGATCGGCCGCCCCCGGGGGCCGCACGGCCCGGGCGCGGCGAACCGGCGCGGGATCGAAAGTTGGGATACTCCGTTTTCCATAAGTTCGTAGGTCGTAGGTTGTAGGTTGTAGGTTGTAGGTTGTAGGTTGGGTTAAGCAATAAGCGAAACCCAACGCGCATCGTTTTCGACCCGAAAAAACGTTGGGTTTCGCTGTTGCTTAGCCCAACCTGCCAACTGGATTCCCGCCTTCGCGGGAATGACGTTGTGAAGTCCGTTCCCTCTTCTCATGTGAAGCCCATTCCCTCTTCTCATGTGAAGTCCGTTCCCTCTTCCCATGTGAAGTCCGTTCCCTCTTCCCATGTGAAGCCCATTTCGTCTCCTCATGTGAAGCCCATTCTCTCTTCTCATGTGAAGCCCGCTCCCTCTCCTCAAGCGGACTTTACATTTCCCCAATGCTTTTTGAAACTAATTTTTAGTGGGACCTCGCCTTCAGTTCGGACCACCTTTTCGCCATTGCGTCGAAGATTTCGGCCCTGTCGTCATCGCCCAGGGCGTCGAATTTGTTCCTCAGCCCGGTAAAGGACTGCCCCGGCTCACCCCCAAGCGAAACCGAGAGGGCGACGAGTTCTTCCATCTTCAGACCGCTTATATCCAAATCGAGGAAAATGAGATTCTCATCAATGGTCGCCAGTTCGTCGGCCTCCTCTACCGAAAGATCCAGCCTGAATCCCCGGCTCGATTCCCCGCTATACTTCCCGAGCGGCAGGTGCAGCTCCTTTGCCACGCTGATTGCGTCATATCCGCGTATGGTCATAACAAACCCTCCCATCCAAATGAGTCCTTCACATACTATAATCATTCCCCGCGGCCCGCCCTGCCCGGAAATTTCGCTGGCCCCAAGCCGCCTTCCCGCGAAATTTCCATCGAGGCCGTTTACGGTTCGGCTCAAAAGCTTATCTTGTAGGCAATGGTGCGAAATTCATCGTAAACCGGCATATCGGCCCGGTGGCGCAAGGAGGGAGAAGGCCTTGGATAGAGCGAAATTACTGGGAGTCTTAGCCGTATTAATATTCGTTTTTGCGATATTTTCCACAGCCGCCGCTCTCGCGCAGCAGCGGGGGGACATCGACTCGACGGAGCGCGACAGGGACAGTGGGCCTCCGCCATCCGACGAAGAGACGTCCGGGCAGGCCCCCGCACGGTGTGATTTGCGCGGAGGGCCAGCCGGAAAGCAGTGCCCGCTGAACATCCGCTGACGGGGTCGCCGTCGGTCCTCCATCGTCCGGGCCAATCGAGGCCAAACTCTTTTACTGGTTTCGAGTTTGCTCCTATGATATTTTCTCCCGCATGCGATTATACGGTCCCCGGCCTCCTCCGGTCGGGACGTCAAAATCGTCGTTCCCTGTTTGAGTGCTTCCGGGCGGGAATGACGATCCATAGATCCTCAGTTGTACATAGACTGCATGGAATTTGAGGCGTGCCGGGCCGTCATCTTTATTGGGCAGGCTTTTCAGCCCGCCGCCCGATGAAGGTCCCGCGCTCCCCGGCGGGCGGGCTGGAAAGACCGCCCAATAAAGATGACCGCCTCGACTGCCGGATGCGCTTTAAGTGAACGGTATTGTCTTTGGAGGCTTTTCGAACAGCTCGCTCTTTACCGTAAACGTGAGGTGATCATGGCGCGGAGAATGCCCGTCCTTGTTTCCATAGTGGTTGTGAGCGCACTTCTGTTCTGCCTGCCCGTATTTGCCCAGCGCGACGTCCAGGGCGCCACCCGGACCGACCTCGATGCGGAGATCGGCCTCGAAGAGTTGCTCAAGGCCGCGGCCGAAAACAATCCGAGCATCAAGTCCGCCGAATACGGCGCGGCCGCATCCAAATCGTCGGCGCGCGCCGCCTCGGCCCTGCCCGATCCCACCGTGACTTTCGAGCACATGGGTAAGCTCGTCCCGTTCAAGCTCATGCCGGGGGACCCGTCTTCGGCCAGGACCTACGGCGTCGAGCAGGATATTCCCTTTCCGGGAAAACTCGGACTCAAGGGAAGCATGGCTACCTCGGAAGCCAAGGCCCAGGGCTGGAACCATGTCCTCGTGCAGCGGCAGGTGGTCTCGGAATTGAAACAGGCCTACTACGACCTTTATTTTCTGCGCAAATCGATCGACATTTTGCTCAAGACCAAAGACCTTTACCAGAACTTCGAGCAGATCGCGCAGTCCAGGTACCAGGTAGGCCAAGCCATACAGCAGGATGTTTTGAAGGCGCAGGTCGAGTTGTCGAAGATCCTCGACAGGACGCTCATACTGGGGCAAAAGAAGCGGATCGCCGAGGCGAAGATAAACAACCTGCTCTATAGACCTTCCGACGCCCCGGTCGGCAGGCCCGCCGAATTCAAAAAGGCCGTACTCAAGCATTCCCTTGAAGAACTTACCGAGGCCGCCCTGAGCGGCGCGCCCGCGCTGAAGGTCCAGGAAAGCGAGATCACGCGCAGGCAGTACGGGGTCGAGTTGGCCAGGAAGGAATTTTATCCCGATTTTACCCTGGGATTTACTTACTATGACCGGGAAGGGGAGCCGAACCCCGAAATGTTCGGGGTGATGCTCAAAGCCAAGCTGCCGCTCTACTTCTGGGCCAGGCAGAAACCCGAACTCGAAGCCGCGCGGCTGAACCTTGCCGGCGCCCGGACCATGCGCGACAGCACCACCTCGACCCTGAGGTTCCAGGTGAAGGAAGGCTACACCATGGCGGCCACATCCGAGAGGCTCGCCAAACTCTACTCCTCGGCAATCGTCCCGCAGGCCAATCTTACCCTCAATTCGGCGATCGCGAACTACCAGGTCGGAAAAATCGACTTCCTCCAGTTGACCGATTCTTCGGTGGCCCTGCTCGAATACGAACTCAAGTACTATGAATCCATAATCGAATTCCACAAGGCGCTCGCCCAACTCGAAGCCCTGACCGGACTCGATCTCACCATGTGACGCCGATTAGCCCTCAGACATTGAACATCCGTGGAGTGAATCGCTCAATTCAGGTTCTTTCCTCGTTCCCATGCTCCAGGGGCTGTTGCGCAAAGAAATACTCAAGTTGCGCGACGATTGAGCTGGACGTGAGTCTCCCTCCCCGCGATGGGAGGGGTTAGGGGAGGGTGTTGAATTTTCAAGTACTTACGACCCCCTCCCCCAGCCCCTCCCGCCAAGGGAGGGGAGACCTCCGCCCTGTTTTCCAGGCATCCGGGACATGTTTCTCTGC
>JBAQYM010000117.1:0-19227 GCA_049300095.1 Syntrophobacteraceae bacterium | reverse complement strand
GCCGCGATGGACGTGCCATGGCGGAGGATGCGCGTTACAGTGGCAACGCCCCGGACTCTAACCGCGATCTCGTCGCTTTGGCACGCCCATCGCGGCTGCAAGCCGCTCCCACGCATTTATTCCGGTTGTCTTTTGCGGTGATGTGCAACCACCATTTCGGTCATGAGGATTTGGGCAACAGCCACTCCAGCGTGGGAATGCATGCCGAAAAGAGGCCGAACTCCCCATATGCATTCCCACGCAGGAGGGGCTGTTGCCCAAATGCAAAAGTTGCGACAGGCATGGCCAAAACAGGACAGAGGTCTCCCCTCCCTTGGCGGGAGGGGCTGGGGGAGGGGGTCGTAAGTACTTGAAAATTCAACACCCTCCCCTAACCCCTCCCATCGCAGGGAGGGGGACTCACGTCCGGCTCAATAGTCGCGCAGCTTGAATATTTCTTTGGGCAACAGCCACTCCAGCGTGGGAACGAGGGAATGGTTCATCCGTTCTCTCTGTTCCGTCTTCCGTCTTCCGTCCTCCATTATCCGGCAAATTAGCCTAATTATAAAGAAAATGTATAAATATTACAGTTTTTTGGTGATATTGCGCCGGGTTTTGGAATGAAATCGGAAAAAATATCGCAATGCGGGCCGAAAACCTACTCGCCCAGGTAGGCCTTTCGCACCCGCTCGTCATTCAGCAGGTCCCGGCCCGGTCCTTCGAGCACCACGGACCCGCTCTCCAGCACGTAGCCGTAGTGGGCGATGTCGAGGGCGGCCACCGCGTTTTGTTCTATCAGGAGGATCGTCGCGCCCTCCCTGTTCACCTGTTCGATGGCCCTGAAGACCTCTTCCACCATGAGCGGAGCAAGCCCGAGCGACGGTTCGTCGAGCAGGACCAGCCTGGGCTTACTCATGAGCGCGCGGCCGAAGGCGAGCATCTGCTGCTCCCCTCCGCTGAGTGTTCCGGCGAGTTGGGTCCGCCTTTCCAGGAGGCGTGGAAAGAGCGAAAAAACCCACTCCAGTTGATCCCTGGTTTCCGCCGCGCTCATACTGTAGCCGCCAAGATCGAGGTTTTCCCGGACGGACAGGTTCTGGAAAACGCGCCTTCCCTCCGGGCTGACGGCGATCCCGCGCCGGATGATCCGGTGGGTGGCAAGACGCCCCAGCTCTTTTCCGCGAAAAATCACCGCCCCCGAGTGCGGCTTGACCAGTCCCAAAATGGTGCGAAGCGTCGTGGTCTTGCCCGCTCCATTTGCCCCAATGAGCGTTACGATCCGCCCCTCGTCCACCTGGAGGTTTACGCCCTTGAGGGCATGGATTCCGCCGTAGTAAACGTGGAGGCCCTCAACTCGCAGCATGGGCGGCCCTCCCGAGGTATGCCTCGATGACCTTTTTGTCTCTCCGGATTTCGGCGGGCGGCCCCTCGGCTATCGAGTGTCCGTAATCGAGGACCTTGATGCGCTCGCAAAGACCCATTACAAACTTCATGTCGTGTTCGATCAAAAACACCGTTACCCCGTGCTGCTCGCGTATCCGCCGGATGAGTCCGGCAAGTTCCATGGTCTCGATCGGGTTCATTCCGGCGGCCGGCTCGTCGAGCAGGAGCAGTTGCGGGCGGGTGGCGAGCGCCCGCGCGATTTCGAGTTTGCGCTGCTGCCCGTGGGGGAGCGTTCCCGCCTTTTCGGCCAAGAGATGCCCCAATCCCAGATCGTCGAGAAAGCGCATGGACTCGTCGCGGATCGCGCCCTCTTCGCGGCGGTATTTGGGCGAGCCGGCCATCGCGCGCCAGACACTCGAACGTATCGAATAGTGGAAGGAGACCATTACGTTTTCGAGCACGGTCATTTCCGCGAAAAGCCTGATATTCTGAAAGGTGCGGGCGATCCCGGCGGCCGTGACGCGGTGGGCGGGAAATCGCGTGATATTTTGACCCCTCCACAAAATCTCGCCCCCGGTGGGCGCGATAAAGCCCGTGATCATGTTAAAAACGGTGGTCTTCCCGGCGCCGTTGGGGCCGATCAGCCCCACCAGGGCCCCCTCGCCGATCTCGATTGAAAAATCGTCCACCGCGCAAAGCCCTCCGAATTTCTTTCCGACGCCGCGCATCTCGAAAAAGGTCTTCATGGCGATTCGTCCCAGCCCCCGCCCCCGCGCCTGAGCAGACCCCGCGCGAGCGGGTCCCAGCCGAATTCCCTTCGGCCCATTATCCCTGTTCTCGCAAATATGATCACGAGCATCAGGATGAGGCTGAACACGACCATGCGCATCCCCGGGATACCCGGTATCGTGAAGATGCCAAGGTCCATCGGGTTCTCGACGACCCTGAGCGCCTCGCCGCCCCAGGCAAAAAGTATCGCCCCGATGACCGCTCCCGTGGTGCTCCCGAGACCCCCGACCACGATTATGATGAGAAGATTGAACGTTAACATGAAGGTGAAAAGCGTGGGAGATATGGTGGTGATGAGGTGCGCGAGCAATCCGCCGCCAACCCCGGAAAAGAAAGCGCTGATCAGAAAAGCCAGCAACAGGTGCCGAAACGGGTCGATCCCCATCGCCCTCGCCGCCGTTTCATCCTCGCGAATGGCCTTCATCGCACGCCCGTAACTGCTGTTGACGAGTTTCGAGATGCATGCCACCGTCAAGGCGGCGATCCCCCACGACCACCACAAATTCGTGTGGGGCGCCAGGCCCTTGAGGCCGAGGGGGCCGTTGGTAAGGCTTTGCGCGGCGTTGCAGAGCACCCGGACAACCTCGCCGAACCCGAACGTGACGATCGCGAGATAGTCGCCCCGCACCCGAAAAACTGGAAAGCTGATGAGAAAGGCGAAGAAGGCGGCCATGAGCCCCGCGGCGACAAGAGACAGCGCAAAGGGCGCCTGGACGGCGCCAAGGGGCCAGATCAGGTCCTGTATGATGAAATTCATCTGCTTTTCGGCGGGACTCATCGTCAGAAGCGCCGAAGTGTATGCGCCGATGGCGATAAACGCGTTCGGCCCGAGGTGGAGGATCCCGCACACGCCGTTAATGAGGTTGTAGCTCACGGCAAGGGTGATGAATATCGCCATGTTGTTGAGAATGCGGATCGAGTAGCCGGAACCGTGGCGGTCCAGGAGGAAAAGGACCCCAAAGAGGCAAACGAGCGCCGCCGCGTTGAGGCGTAATTTCCATTGATCGTTCATGTTCCGATGCTTTCTACTCGATAATCGGCTCGCCCATGATCCCGGTCGGCCTGAAAATAAGCACCAGGATCAGGATGACGAAAGCCAGGGCGTCCCGGTATTCCGAAAGTTCCGGCATGAGGGCCACGATCATAATTTCGCCGAGGCCGAGAAGAAATCCCCCGATGACGGCCCCCGTAATGTTGCCGATCCCCCCGAGCACTGCGGCGATAAATGCCTTGATCCCCGGAAATATTCCCATAAAAGGGTTCACCTGCGGATATTTCATCGCCCACATGATGCCGCCGGCCGCGGCCAGCACGGACCCCAGAAGGAAGGTGAGCGCAATGATCCCGTCGAGGTTGATTCCCATGAGGCGGGTGGTTTCGAAGTCGCGCGAGGCCGCCCGCATCGCCTTTCCCGCTTTCGTGCGGTATACGATATAGAGCAGGCAGAAGACGAGGAGCATCGTTATGAGAGGCGTATAAATGGTGAGCACCTGGATGTGCAGCTCGCCGATCTCGATCACCCCGGCGAAGACATCGGGCCTCGGGAAGGGTTTCGGGACGCCGCCGATCAATACAAGCGCGAGGTTTTCCAGGAGAAAGGAGGCCCCTATCGCGGAAATAAGCAGTGAGATGCGGGGGGCGTGGCGCAGGGGTCTGTACGCGGCCCGGTCCAGCAGGATCCCCACCGAGCCGGTAACGAGGATTGCCAGCGGAAACGCAAAATACCAGGGCAGGCTGAAGAGGATGATACCGTAGATGGCCGAGTATGCCGCGACCATCAACAGGTCGCCGTGGGCGAAATTTATCAGGCGCAAGATGCCGTAGACCATCGTATAGCCGACGGCAACCAGGGCATAGAGGCTTCCGACCGAAACACCGTTGATAAGTTGCTGGAGGAAAATAGTAAGAGTCATTCGGCCCGTTTTCCCGGCGACCGGCAAAGAGTGCGGTCCGGCGGATCACATCCAGGGGAGCATTCCGAGACCCGATTACCGGTGCGTCAGGCTTTGCTTCCGCAGGCATCCCTTATGCGCGCGACCAGTTGGGATAAATCGCACGGTTTTACAAGATAGTCAAATGCTCCGAACTTGAGGCCCTCGCGCGCGGCGGTCTCGGACCCGTGCCCCGTGAGAATGATGACGGGCATGTTCGGCTCCATGGCCTTGAATACCTTTAAAACCGCGATCCCGTCCATGCCTTCCATTTTAAGATCGAGGACCGCGAGGTCAAAGGATTCATTACGCAAAACGCGGATCGCCTCGGGGCCGGACAGCGCGGTCTTGACCTCGAACTCGCGCCGCGCAAGCCTCTTTGCCAGGACGACGACGTATCCCTCCTCGTCATCCACGAGAAGAATCCGCTTCTTCCCGCCCGGATCAAGCGCCGGTCTGGAAATATTTTCGGCCGGGGAAGCCATGGTTCAGCCGCTCTGCCTCATGGTAATCTCGCGAATACGCTCCTGGGTGATTTCCTCCTCGTGTTTGCGCCTCTTTTCCTTGGCCTCGAGGACCTTTGCGAGCACCTGCTCGATGCTGCACGGTTTCATGAGATAGTCGAAGGCCCCGAGTTTCATCCCCTCGATCGCCGTCTCCATGGTGGCATGTCCCGTGAGCATTATCACTTCGACGGAAGGGTGCAACTCCTTGATCTGGCGCAGCGTTTCCATTCCGTCCATGCCGGGCATCTTCACGTCCAGAAGGACGACGTCCACCCGGCTTTCCGCCTCGAGCACGTCCAGGGCCTCGGGGCCGCTGAAGGCCGAAAGGATCGTCAGGTTTCTCTTGGTCAGCCGTTTTTTCATCGTCTCGACAAACGGCGCCTCATCGTCCACGAGCAGCACCATCGTTTTCATCACCACCTCCCGCTTACATTAAAGCGCAGACATTAAACCCGGCACATACGCCTCGGGCCGGGTGACGCAAAACTCTGTATTTCTGCCGCATCAGGCATTCTTTCCCGGCAGCGGCAGGTATACGTGGAAAGTCGTTCCTCGTCCAACCGCACTGCTGACCGTGATCTCTCCCCCGAGCTTCTTGATGATTCCATAACAGATGGAAAGCCCGAGGCCCGTGCCCTTGCCGACCGCCTTTGTCGTAAAGAAGGGATCGAACATGCGCGCCATGACGGATTTTGGGATGCCGTGGCCGGTGTCCGCGACATCGACCACCACCCGGTCGCCTTCGACTTTACTGCGGATTTCGAGCACCCCGCCTCCGGACCCCATTGCATCGATCGCATTGTTGAACAGGTTCATGAACACCTGCTGCAGCTCGGAGGGCGAAGCCGAAATGAGCGGAAGTTCGGGATCGAGCTCCGAGTTGATCTTTATGTTGTTGAACTTCGAGCGCTGGTCGAAGATGCTCAGAAGGTCCTCGACCAGTTCGTTTACCTGGATGTCGTGGTGAACGGGGTCGGTGCGCCGCGCAAAGCTGAGCAGCTTATGGGTGATCTCCTTGCACCGCTCGCCCTGAACGTTTATCTGCTTGAGGGCCCGCTTGAACTCGTCGCCGTTTTCGCTCGTCCCCAGTTCTTCTTCCTCGAGCAGGTCCTCCATCCACCCGGCTTCTTCGACCATGATGGCGACGGGGTTGTTTATTTCGTGGGCGATTCCGGCGGCAAGCTCGCCGATCGAGGCGAGTTTGCCCGCCTCGATCACCTGTTCGTTCATGAGTTCCTTTTCCTGGTCCGCCCTTTCAATCCGCCGCACGACTTTGCGCGAAAGAAAAAATGCCATCAAAACGATTCCCAGACCGCCGAAGGAAAATATCACCATAGCAAGGAGCCGCGCCCGCCTGATCTCGGAGAAAGCATCGGCTTCGTCCTGTTGATAGGCAAGCGTCCAGTCGCCCCCTTTGAGCGGCATGAGAATATAGATGATTTTACGGTCCTGGGCGTTCATCGCGCCGGAGAGGACCTGGTTCAACTCGGCGGCGGAGGCTTTCATGCCCTGGACGCGCAGGGAAGCCGAGGCGACCTGGGGCGCGGAGTCGGGGCCCGGAGCCGCCGGCCAGGAAGTCCTCGCGATAAGCGATATCAGATCGGGCGGAGGATCGGTTCGCGGGCGGGTCTGGAATTCGCCCCCTTTGTTTATGATGAGCGCGCACCCGGTCTTGCCGATGCGGATATTTTCCACCAGCGAGTTAAACGCCATGAAATCGATGGTGGCCCGCAGGATAAATTCGTCACGCCCGTGTTTTTTCTTTATGGCGACAATGAAATGCGGCGTGCGCCGGTACCCGAGGAAGACATCGCTGATGTAATAATTCCGCGTGAGCGCCTCGCGGAACCACTCGGCCTTGGAGTAGTCGGCCTTCTCGAGTTTGAGGTTTCCGGCATAGGCGACCTGCACTCCAGCGGGGTCTATCACGCCGAGGTCGACAAAAATCCCGGAATACGCATTCTGGAGGATCAGGAGCTTGTTGTGCAAAAAGGCCTCGTCCGTTAACTCCTCGTAGCTGTATGAATCGGCCATTACTTTGATATAAGAAAGTTTTTCGTCCAGAAACGCGTTGATGTTCTGCTGGTGCTTTTCGATAAGCTCCTGGAGATGCGCCAGCGCCTTCTCCCGGTACGATGTCTCGAACGCATATCCGATAAGACCCGCAATAAGGATGAGCGGCGTTATGGAGACCAGGATCATAGTCATGATCATGTTTCTGGTCAGGGATTTGTAGTAATGATTATCTTCCATGCGAGCTTTCGCCTAACGATCTCCGGGACCGATACGGCTCGGGAGGGCATCGGGCCTCAGGGGGATACGACACGCATCCCCATCCAGGGCCAGATATAGGCCGCCGCGCCGATCAGCACCCCCACCAGCACGATGCTGAGCACAATGCCGTGCCGCAAAAATTCCTTTCCGCTAAACTGCCGCGATTCAAAAGCTATCGCGTTCGGGGCGGCCCCGCTCAACAGGGCGAAGGGCATGCCGGCCGCGGCGAGGCAGGCGAAAAAAACCGGTTCGGGGCCAACGCCGGCGTACCTTGCCGCAACGATCAGAATCGGAACGGCGGCGGCAAGGACCGCCACGTTCATGATGAAATTGGCGGCGGCCAGCACCGCGAGGACCGCCCCCAGGATAAAGATGCCGGCGTGTGCGTGCCCGATCAGGAGAAAGAGCCTCAGGCCGAGCCACTGCGCGGCGCCCGTTTGCCAGAGGCAGAAACTGAGGCTGAGCGCCCCGCTGTAGAGCAGGATTATGTTCCAGGGGACCTCTTCGAGATCTTTTACGGCGAGCACGCGGAACAGGAAGAGCAGCACGGTCGAAACGAGCATCAGGGCCGTTTTGTCGAGGTGGCGCACCTCCGGGACGAACGGCTCGAAAAGCATTGCCGCGATCACCGGCAGGAAGCAGCCCAATGTCGCCAGCTCTTTTCGGCTAAGCGGTCCCAGACGCCTGGACATCTCCAGGGACCTTTCCCTGAGCCCGGGGATATCCCTGCGCTCCGCCCCCAGGGCGACCAGCAGATAGCCCCAGATGACGAGGACCATGAGCCAACTGATCGGCGCCATATATTTCGTGACGTCGTAGAAGGAGAGATCGGTCCCCGCAAACTCGCGAAACATTGCCATCGCGGCCGGGGTCCTCGCGGAGCCCAGCATCGTGGCGATGCTCCCCGCCCCCGCCGCGCAGGCCATTCCGATAAAGAGCGACTTCCCGAAATTGTTCGGCCTGCCGCCCTCTCCATAAAGATCGGTTACGCCCAGGAGAACGGGGAACATGATGGCGGCAACCGCGGTATGCGGCATGAGGTGGGCCAGGGCGGCCGTGGCCGCGAGGCATGCGAGCAGGACCGGCGCGGACCGGTCGCCGGCAAGGCCGAGGATCTTATAGATGATCCTCTTCGTGAGCCCCGACCGCGTGAGCGCGATTCCGATCACGATCGAGCCGAATATGAAAAGGATCGCCGGGTCCATGAAATCCTTGAAGGCCGCGGCGGCGGGACGAATCCCGAAAAGCACCTGCAGCACCCCGACGGTGATGGCGGTAATTCCGATCGGGACGACTTCGCTGATCCACCAAACAAGCGCCAGCACAAACAGCCCGATTGCCCCCCTGCCCTCCCGCGTGAGGGGGAACGAGACGCCCTTCGGATCGACGGCGCTGTCCGAGATCGGAAGAAAATAGAGGGCCAGAAAGCATACCAGCCCGAGCACGGCGAACGAGAGTCTTGTCCAGTCCGCCTTATGTCCGGAAATGCTCACCGCTCCGGCCGCCTGTTCGGCTGTTGCCGTTTTTCTCATCTGAGGCCCCTGCCCTCTTTGCCCGATTTAGTCCCAGCTTCTGGTAAGCAGGATTCTCTGAATCTCGGCGCTGCGGATTCGTTCCTCCTGCTCCGTTTTGCGTTTGTACGCCCCGGCGATCTTTTCGACCAGGTCCTTCATGTCCGCCGGCTTCATAATATAGTCGTAGGCCCCGGCTTTCATCCCGTTCACCGCCGTTTGCACGGACGCCTGGCCGGTCAGCAGCATCACCTCGACGAGGGGCTCGATTCGCTTTATTTCGTGCAGAATGGCGATTCCGTCCATCCCCGGCATCTGTACGTCGAGTATTACCACGTCGACGCCACCGCCCCTGACGGTTGCAAGGGCATCCTCGCCGTTCAGGACGGAACGGACCGCGAAGCCCCGCGCCTCGAGGCGCTCCGAGAGTATTTCAACAAAATCCCGTTCATCGTCAACGAGCAGTAAGTTGATTTTCATGCGCTTCCCCCGGCGGGGCCCACGCGGGACGGGCTTTCCAGCCCGCCGTCCGGTCGTCGGTGACCCGATCAGCCTAAAGAACCTGCATCTTGCGGTTAATTTCCGCCCGCCTCAGAATTTCGACCACCGTCTCGATATTGGCGGGCTTTCTCAGGTATCCGAATGCCCCGAAATTGAGGGCGACCTCTTCGTCCCTGTCCGATCCGTGCCCCGAGAGAATGATGACCTGGACTTCAGGACAAGTGCTTTTGACTCTCCTTAACACCTCGATGCCGTCCATGCCGGGCATCTTGAGATCGAGCACCATCAGCCGCGCGCACCCGGTCTCGATCATGCGAAGCGCCTGCTCCCCATCGTGGGCAACATGGGGAACAAATCCGCGAAGCCGCAGCCGTTCGGCGAAGGCATCGACGAATTCTTCCTCATCGTCAACGAGCAGGACGTCCATAACCATTACCCGGCCACTTTCGACGCATCGCGCCCGGCGGCGGAAAAAACAATCGAAAAACCACCGGTCGCCGCGTTCAATTCCACAACCGCTTGCAGGAGTGCGGCCGTATTCTCGAATTCCCCCCATACGCGAAGGGAGTCGAGGCCCTCGCCAAGCTCGATGCCCTCACCGGTCGCGGTCTCGCAGCGAAACTCGATGCGGGGTGGGCCGTCCCCGCCGCCGACCCGGAGCACTATCGCGCCCAGAGCGCCCATGAGTCCGATGCACGCTTCGATTGCCCTGGTGAGCGCCATCTGAAGCCGGAACGGAAAGATCGTGATAAATATGGGACCGGGCGAGCGGGCAGCCTTGATCTCGATGTTCTTAAGCCTTGCGAAGCGTTGCGCGAGCCCAACCGTCTGGTCGAGGACCTCATTGAGGTCCACGCTCGCAACCCGGTGGTCCACGCTGTGTGCGAAGCGATTGAACCTGCTCGTTATTTCCACCCCGCGCCTCACCTGGTCCTCTATTTTGGAAACAGAACGCAGGAAGCGGTCCCGATGCGGCATGGGGCTGTCTTTGGCCATCGCGAGAAGGTCCGACATCAGGCCGTTTGACTCATTTATAATGGCCAGAACGTTTTTCAGTTCGTGGGTTACCCCCGCCGCTATTTTACCGAAAAAGGCAAGCTCGTTTGCTTCCATTTCGATTCCTTGTTCGCCGCGAGAACGGATGTCGGATGTCGGGTGGCGGAAAGATCGCCGCTCCTTTGATAACCGACCTCCCACCTCCTTACTCCGGCCTCAGACCTTCTTTTTTGCCTTATCGTGGGCTTCCCGCATTGCCTGCGTCAGCTTGTCGATATCCACCGGCTTTTCGAGATAGGCGCAGGCGCCGAGTTCGAGGCAAAGTCTTTCGATGTCCTCAGACCCATGCCCCGTAAGGACGATAACCTCGACGTTGGGGTGCTTTGCCTTTACGCGGCGCAAGACCTCGAGGCCGTCGATGCCCGGCATCTTGAGGTCGAGCACCATGACCTCGGGTTCGTCCTCATCGACAATCGAGAGGGCCTCCTCGCCGCCGTAGACTACCGCAGAAGAAAAATCCCTCATCTGGAGCCGCTCCGAGAGCGTTTCGACAAACTCTCTTTCGTCGTCTACAAGCAGCACCTTGGACGGCACCTCGAAGTCGAATTTCCGGTAAACATCGCTTTTGTAAAAATCGGGCCCAACCTTCGTCTCGGCGCCTTCCACCCCGGGAACGGAAAGCGCGAGCCTCTTGAGTTCCTCTTCGAGAGAAGACAGCAGCAGAACATGCCGGTTGATTTCCATCAGGACCACGCCGTCTTTGGCGGAAACGCCGACATCGTGGCCCTCGAGCGCCAGCTTGAGGTTGACTTCGGCCGCCAGCGCAAAATCGCTCACCGCCCTCCTCGATGCCTCGGAAACGGTGAGCACGCTGCTCTTGAGGTTATCGCAAACCAGCCTGACCGCTTCGTCGCGGGCGGTCTTGTTCATCGGGATCACCATGTCGTAGAATTCCGCCGCCCAGGGGTCCTTTTTCCGGAAAATCTGGTCGGCCCAAAGGGCCAGGGTTTCATCGTCCCTGTGAATCTTTTTTACCGCGTCCTTTTCCGAGATCGCCTCTCCGCCGCACGCCAGGGCCGCGCGGTATTTCATGTCGGCGATGAGGCACACGTTCAGGGCATGCGAGACGCTCCGCGGCACCATGAGACTCGACAGCCCGGCGAAGACGAATTCGTCCGTTTCGAGATGATCGGCCAGCACCCGCTTGAGGTAGGCCAGGCAGCGTTCCTTTTCATGCGTGAACTTATTGAAGACGGAGGTCCGTCCGGTGAGGGCCTTCCTTATCCTGCCCTCCTCGACTTCGAACCGCTTACCGGTTTCAGCGATCAGGGCCGCGTCATCGAGATACCGATAACCCGTTTTCTCGACTATGCCGCGAACAACCCCTTCCGCACCGCAATAAGAACCGAAAAAAACGTTGACAACCGGCATGGTCCCTTATTCCTTCTTCTCGAGTTCAGTGTCGTCGACAAAACAAACCGTAAGCAGAGGACAGGTCTCCTTGCACTGGGTATGCTTCATGTCGTGTATTTTCGCGACGGCGTCGTAAATGGTCGAATAAATGTTTTTTTCGCCAATTTTTTCATATAGATGCGTCCGGCGCATAACCGCAAGCACTTTTTCGTTCAGACCCGCGAACGATATATCGTAACCGGCGCTTCGGATCCGGTCCACAATGAGCGAGAGCATTTCTTCACCCGAGGCGTCCATGTCGTTTATACCGTTGGAAACGATGAGCACGTGCTTAAGATCGGGCATTACCCGCATGCGCTCGGACACCTTCTCTTCGAGGTACCCGGCATTGGCATAGAAAAGCGGACCGTCGAAGCGAATCATCGCGATATGCATGCATTCCTTGAGGCCGTGGTCCCGCGCGCTCTGGAACGACCTGTCCGGATACATGGAAAGCGTCGTGACCTTGGGCCGCATGCTCTTGTAGAGAAACATGCCGAGCGAGAGCAGCACGCCGATGATTATGCCCTTGTCCAGGTGCGGCGCGGTGATGAGCGTCGCCACGAAGGTAATGATCGAGAAAAGTCCGTCGTACCACTGGGCCTTCCACGCATGCACGAAGCCGGATACGTTTATCAGCCCGATGACGGCCATCATAATGACGGCGGCCAGCACCGACTGCGGCAGATAGTAGAGAAGCGGCGTAAAGAAGAGCAACACGATAGCGACCGTCATGCTCGTAAAAACGCTCGACAGACCGGTCACCGCCCCGGACTGGATGTTTACGGCCGAGCGGGAAAAGGAGCCGGATACCGGAAAACTCTTCCCAACAGCCCCGACCATGTTGGCAATCCCCTGGCCGATCAGTTCCTGGTTGGGATCGAGCCTCTGTCCGGTTTTGGCCGCCATCGCCTTGGCAATCGAGATCGCTTCCATGAAGCCCAGAAGGGAAATGATGGCCGCGATCGGCAAGAGCCGCAAGATCATGCTCAAATCGATTTTCGGGAACCCGAAATCGGGCAGCCCTTCCGGGATTTTCCCGACGACGCTCCCTCCGCCCATGAGCACGAGCGCGTTCTCATCGAGCGGCTGGTTCCCCACGCGAATTCTCCACAGGGAGCCGTCGCTTTTCATCGTGGCGGGCGCCATGTCCGGGGGCAAATAGACGGTCTTCCCGTCCGCGTCTTTTGCGGCGGTGAACAGCAAACACCGGAGGTCCGCGCGGCATCGGGCCATCACGGCCTTCGATTCCCCCATCTTCGCGTCGGCCACATCGCAAGCGTGCTTCAAGTCGAGCGCATGCGCGGACGCGCTCCCGTGAGACTCTTCGAGTTTGTTGAGCTCCGGGGTAATCTCCGCCCTCAACGCCGCAAGTTCCCGCGTCTCCTTCGACGCGGCGTTGAATGCGCGGATAAGGTCCCGGCATTCGCCCGCCGCGATCGTATCGATGGGGACACGGATATTCTTCTCATACCCGGTGGCCCAGGACAGGGCCGTCGTCACGGCGACTGCGACAAGCACGTAAGGTATACGCTTGTTTACGCGCCTCAGACCGTACATGAGGGCGAAAGCGGCAACCCCGAGCGCGAGGGTCGGCCAGTGCGTGTAGTTGAACGCGGCCTTTAATACCCGGTAGATCGTCTCGTAATGGTGGTCGGCTTCGTCCACATAGACGTTGAACATCTTCGAGAGCTGCGAAGATGCGATTATGATCGCGCCGGCGTTGGTGAACCCGTTTACGACCGGGTGCGACAGGAAATTCACCACGAGTCCGAGCCGCAGCACCCCGAGACTGAACTGGAAAAACCCGACGATAAAGGCCAGGACGATCGCATAAGCGATGAAGGCCTCGCTTCCGGCGGTCGCGTAGGGGGCGAGCGCGGCCGAGGTCATGAGCGAGACGATTGCCACCGGCCCCGTTGCCAGTTGCCTGCTCGAACCGAAAACGGCGGCAAGCAGCGGGGGCAGCAGCGAGGCGTAGAGTCCGTAATGGACGGGCATCCCGGCAAGCTGCGCGTAGGCCATTGACTGGGGAATGAGGATCAGCGCGACCGTCAGTCCGGAGACCAGGTCCAGTTTGAGGGTGCCTAGGTTTACGTCCTTCAACCATTCAAGAAATGGAAAAACCTTACGGAGCATAGCTACATACCCTTGTCTCGACTCAGTGGAAACAAAAACGACAACCGGGATAAAATCGGGAAAGCGGCGTCGGCACGATCACCCGGCGCGGGCCGCCGAATTGAAATCCCGGGCCGTGACGCCTTCCAGCGGGGGTCATGTGCCCGCGCATGCCGCCGCGGAGCGGATCTTCACGATGAGTTCCTCGATATTCACAGGTTTTACGAGATATTCGCAATATGCCGGTCCCAACGTGGGGTCGGCGGCGGTGTGGAGCTGCCCGGTGAGAAAAATTACACCGATCTTCGGGTACGCGGACCGGATGCGCGCGAGTATCTCGATGCCGCCGATGCCCGGCATCATCATGTCGAGCACGACAACGTGGGGCGGATCGGCCTCGATCATCTTCAACGCTTCCTCGCCGCTGCTGGCGGTGGAAGCGCGGATCCCCCTCAGGCCAAATCTTTCGGCAAGGGCCGAGGTAAATTCTTCCTCGTCATCCACCAGGAGCACTTTGAGTTCTTTCATGTTACCCCGTTTTCTTCTCTTCGCTTTTCTTCGGCAGCATAACGGTCATCGTGGTGCCCTGCCCTTCGCGGCTAAACGCCTCGATCGCACCGCCCAGCCGTTTCATGATGCCGTAGGTAATGAACAGTCCAAGGCCCGTTCCGTACCCCTTCTGCTTCGTGCTGAAGAAAGGCTCGAACAGGCGCTTCAGGGTTTCCTCCGACATGCCGCACCCGTTGTCTTTGACCGCCACGGCCACGGTGTCCTTGTCGCGGTTGCACGAAGTGATGGTGACAACCCCACCATCGTCCACCGCCGCGAAAGCATTGGTAAGAAGATTGAGAAATACCTGCTGGAGCTGTCCACGGTCTGAAGGAATTCGGGGAAGGTCTTCGGCGAGTTGAAGCTCAATTGCGATATTGCGGTAGAGGGCCTCCTTTTCCAAAAAGCCCAGGGTTTCGCGAAGCACCACGTTGATGTCGAGACTTTCGATCTGTACGTCCATCCTCCGGGCAAACCCGAGAAGACGGTGCGTAATCGAGCGGCACCTTTCAACGGAACCAAGCACCGCGTCGGTTAGCGCGAGAAACTTCTCCTTGTCCGCCGGGCCCGCCCCCAGTTCGATCAGGTCGCGCATCAACCCGGCCTTCTCGTTGATTATGGCCATCGGATTGTTGATCTCGTGGGCCACTCCGGCCGCAAGCCGCCCTATCGAGGACAGTTTGTGGCTGTGCTCGACCTGGCGAAACGCCGCTTCGCGGCGTTCGTCATTTTCGCGCATGCGTCGCACGAGAAGGTCGGTCAATTTGAAGACAACGATAAAGATGAGCGCCACCCCGATGAGGAACAGGTAGAAAATTTCTGTTTTCAGGGTGTACCACGAGCGAAACACCTCGCCGCGCGCCTTGACCACCATGAGAACGTAGGGAGAGCGCACAAAGTAGCTGTATGCAACCAGGATCTCCCTGCCGCCGGCGTCCACCTCCTCGATCACGTCCCCTTCGCTCGAAAACGGGGGAAGTGTCAGCGGAAGCGCATCGAGCACCCCGCCGTAGTTCTTGGAAGTGGTCTGTATAACGCCGCTTTTGTTTATGAGAAAACCGTCGCTTTTGGTGTCCAGGCGCATCGACGCGATGATTTCATTGAATTTGTGGGTATCGATCGTGGCCCGGATGGTCCAGGATTTTCCATGGTCGTCCCTGCGCTGCACCGCCATGATGATATGCGGGAATTTACGAAAGCCCATGAAAACATCGCTCACATAGGTCCCGCCTATCTGCACCTCGTGAAACCAGGGCTGCTCCGTATAGTTGCGCCACTGGAGCTCGTAGGGGCCGACATAGCTCACCTGGTTGCCGTTCTCGTCAATGAGGCCGAGGTCGACGAAACCGCCAAATTCCTGTTTCATTACGCGAAAGATGCGGTTGAGGTTGCCCTCGTCGGCCAACTGGTCGAACGTGTAGGCCGATGCGATGAAACTGACGGCCGAGAGCCGCTCGGCCAGAAACAGCTCGAAGGAATGCTTGGTCTTGTTTACCAGCACGAGCAGCGGGCTTACAATCTCCTCTCTGAGAGTTTCCCGGTACTGGTGGGAATTGATGACCGCCATGGAAAAAAGTGGGACGACCGTGATCACGATCATCAGCACGATGATCCTGCGCCGCAGCAGGCGGTATCTTTCCGGTGAGCCGCCCTCTTCGGGAAAATCGAGGAAGCGCATCTTTTCGATCCAGCGCGTCATTTTCATCTCACGCCTTCCGCCTCTCGAAAAGAATGTCGCCGGATTTGAGATCTCCCGCCAGGTAGCGCGTGAGCGCCGTTTCCGCTGGCCCGATCACCGAATGGAGGACCTCGATCTTTTTCCACCCGAGGTATTGCAGGTATTCCTCCTCGATGCCGCCGCAGATTACCGTCTCGATATTTTCCGCCGTCGCGATGTGGCACAATATTTCCGCCGAGGGACGCGGAAGCACCACCGTCTTTTCCTCCGCCGATTTCGAATCAGGGCCGACCGAGAGGATCAGGACCTCCGGCGCCAGGTCGAAGCGCGGGGCGATGTCGTTTCCGTCAAGGGCGAGCAGGACCTTTTTCATGCCGTCCCCCCCGAAGCGTCCTCATCCGCCGACGCGGCGGCAAGCCCGTATTGTTTCATTTTTCTCCACAGGGTGCTCCTGCCCCAGCCCAACAGTTGAGCGGCCCGGGTCCTCCGGCCGTTCGCCTTGACGAGAGCGCCCATTATCATTTTACGTTCGACCGCCGACCAGTCCATGCCCTCATCCGCACCCGCCACGTCGAGCAAGACTTCCGCATCGGAAAGCACCTTTTGACCAAGGTCTTCGAAACCCTCGGTGAGATAGGCGGGAAGGTCGCGGGGGCCGATCGTCTCGTCCCCGCACAGGTTGACGGCGTATTCGACGATGTGTTTCAGTTCGAGCACATTCCCGGGATAATCGTATTCCTCGAGAATTTTTAAGCATTCGGCGGAAAAGTCCGAGACCGGCTTCTTGAGCAGCGAAGCGCGCGAGTGCAGGAAGTGGTCGAGGAGCAACCGGATGTCCCCGCCGCGGTCTTTGAGGGGAGTAAGGTGGAGGCTTACCGCATTGAGCCGGAAGAAAAGCTCTTTTCGGAACCGTCCATCCCGCGCCATCTGCTCGAGGTTGAGACTCGACGCGGCCACAAGCCTCACGTCCGCGAGGAAGTTTTTCGCGCCGCCCATGGGATAGATCGTCTTTTCGTCGAGATAGTTCAACAGCTTGGTCTGGAGCGAAAGCGGCAGGTCTCCGACTTCCGCGAGGTAGAGGGTCCCGTTTTGGGCAAGGCGGAATTTCCCTGGTTTGTTCTCGACCGCCCCCGGGAAGGCCCCTTTTTCGTGGCCGAACAGCTCGGATTCCACAAGGGTGTCCGGGAGGGCCCCGCACCGAAAGGTTACGAAAGGGTTTTTCGTTCGTGTCGACGCATGGTGAATGGCCTCGGCCAGCAGGTCCTTCCCCGTTCCGATCTGCCCCGTGATGAACACGGGCGAGTCGGACTGGGCGATTACCGGAAGTGACCGGAAGATCTTTTCCATCTGCGGGCTGCGCCCGATGATGCGGCCGAAGCTGAAAGGATGAATCTTTTCGGGATCGAAATTTCGCGCCCTGCGCAGGTCGTCGACCGTTTCGATGTAGCCCGCTATCTTGCCCCGGGCGTTCCTGAGAGGAGCGAAGCTCACCCGGACGGGTATCTTTTGATGGTCCTGGTTGATGATGTCGCCTTCCAGGATGAACTTTTCCCGCTCGCCGACCTTGTTCATCGGGCAGTTTTCGAAACAATTGTTGAACCGGAGGACGTGCGCGCACGGAAGCCCCTCGCAATCCGTTCGCGAAAACCCGGTCAGGGCTTCGAGGGCCCGGTTGATGAAGAGGATTTTGCGGTCGGTGCCGATGATGCCGATTCCAAGCGGAATCTCATCGAGCACGGAATACATGTCTATGGACAAATTTCGCATGGCGCGCACGGCTTTGAGGATGAAGTAGGTTCGATGCGGAACACACTGTTCCACGCCTGACGCGGAAGCTGTTTCATTGCGGTACACATGAGAGTAAGCGGAACGCGCGCCAATGTCAACTATAAATGTTTCATTGCGGTTCAGTATGATACGTTGTCGGCGCTCGCGGGAAACCAATCGTAAAGAATTTTGAAATATTGAGGGGAATGCGCCAAATAATGTCGAATGAATGGAACCGAACAATACAGCATGAAGACTTTGGAAATCATGGCGGCGGACTGGAACGGGGCGCCGCCCAAGTCAACTCCGGTAAAACCTTAATGCGCGCATGATTAAGCCCGGGACCCAAGGACCGTCATTCCCGCAGGGTTTTGGGCGGGAATCCAGTTTCTTTCCAGACGGTTGCAAAAACAAAGACACTGGATTCCCGCCCACAAACACTGCGGGAATGACGGTTTTAGAGTTCGCCGCCCGGACCTGAAGCATGACAATTCGTCGAACTTTGACCCGGGCAACAGCCCCGGAACGGCTGTCCCACGACGACAGCCGGATGTTTTGAAGTGATGCGGGATTTTACAGGGAGGTGGTGCGGAGAGGGTGGGAAATCGTCGATATGTTCAGATGCGAATCGGCATCAGCTAACGACCCAGACAGTGGTTGCCTTTGCGAGGTGGACGACTTTGTTGCTCACGCGTCCCATGAAGAATTCCTCGGCCCGGGAAATGCCCCGCCTGCCGACAACGATCGTGTCAAAGCCTCCTTTTTCGGCCTCCTCGATGATGGTGTTCCCGGAGTTTCCGGCCCCCGGGACAATCTTGCGGCTGATCCGGGCGGGATCGGTCCCCGCGGCGGCGAACACCCCCGCGGCCTTGTCGAATGAAGGCGCCAGGGCAGCGGCCGCCCCGTTCAACTCTTTTTCGATGTTCTCGACGGCCGACTGGTCCCCTTCCGACCCGAACATGTCGCGGATAAACTTTCTAAATCCGGAAAATCCCCGAACGGCATGAAACAGGACGACGTCGCACCGGCCCGTCGCTCCGAGCACCTCGCTCAGGTGCCTTGCGGCAATCATCGCGCCCTCGGAGTTATCCATGCACATGAGGACCTTTTTCGGCGCGGCCTCCCCCCCCACGATCCAGACGGGAATCGGCGCCAGCTCGAGGATTTTGTGGGCAATGCTGCCGAGCATGAAATCTTTTAGCTCGCTCATCCCCTGGCGGCCGACGACCACGGCCCGGTACCCGTTTCGGGATTCGGCGGCGACGTCGCGCGCAATTCCGACCTTCCGTTCGTCGATCCTCACGGTGACGGCTTCCTCCGGAAACCCGGCCGCCGCGAGCATTCCCCTCGCACTGTCCATGAAGTCCCGGATCGTTTTTTCCTGTTCCTGCTCCCAGGCGTCGACGTTCACGATCCTGTACCGGTAGGCGGGCATTTTTTCGAGATCGAGAAAGGATTCCGGCACCCTGGTAAGCACGTGAAACAAGACGACGCCAAAGCGGTGCGGATCAAGAATCGACGTGGCGTATTGCACGGCATTCAAGGCATATTGGGACCCGTCTACCGGGATCAGTACCCTTTCGCGCTCGGAGTCGGCCATGTGCTTTCCTTTGTAAGAATTTTGGAATTGAGGGATTGAGGGATTGAGGGATTACGGGGACTGATCGCAGCTCATCAATTCCTTAATCCCTCAATCCCTGAATCCCGGGTGGCCCGGATACTCGTATCCGGGCGCGAAGCGCAAGAGGTCCGAAGATATATCGTGTTGCCTCTTGTCCTTCGGACCCGGATACGAG
>JBAQYM010000116.1:0-37810 GCA_049300095.1 Syntrophobacteraceae bacterium | reverse complement strand
GCGCAACCCATCGCCTCAGAGTGCGTGATGGGTTGCGCGGGGCGCTCCACAGTTGCTACGAACTACGAACTGGATTCCCGCCCAGAGACACTCAAACAGGGAATGACGATAGTATAGCCCGTTCCTTTGCGTCAGGCCCATGCATTCGATACGTCCCTGTAATGATGTAACCGCGTACTTAGTCGCACAGCGAGGCGATGAGATCGTGGTAGACTTTCGAGGCCAGCAGGACCTGCTCGAACGAGACGGACTCATCGGGTGAGTGGGCCTGCTCCAGGCTGCCCGGTCCCAGGATGATCGGCTTTGTTCCGGCGGCCCACAGCAGGTTCGCATCGGAATGGCTCCGGAAATCCTGCGGCTCCCAGGGCAGTCGCCGCTCCGCGTAGACCCGCTTGAGCACTTCCGCAAACCGGCCTTTTTCGGGCAGTTCATATCCCGCGTGCACGTTGCTGAACGACAGGGCGCCGTTGAAATCGGGACTTTCCCGCCTTCCATTCACCAGGATCTCTTCGATCTCCATGATGATCTCTCCGAGCGGCGCCGACGGGGGCAGGTGGATGTCCAGCCAGGCGTCGCACCTTTCGGGAACGGCAAATCCGGATCGAGAACTCGACAGGTCCCTTATGTTGTAGACAAGGTCGGGCCGTTTTTCGGCAATGTGGCGCGATATGCGAAGAATCAGGCGCAGCATGGCCTCGACGGGACCCTGGCCGGGGTTTGCCAGGGATGCGTGCATCCTTTTTCCGGTGGTGGTAATCTGGATTTCGAAATAGCCGAAGTGGCGGAAGCAGGGGCGCATGTCGGTCGGCTCGGCGATGAGCGCCCACGGAAAATGGTAGTGCTTGACGAGCATCCGCGCGCCGTCTCCGTCTTCTTCTTCGCCGGCAACCAGCGCCAGGGCGACGGGAGGGCGGCATTGTTTCACTCTCGACACGGCGATGTAGGCCTCGATGAGCGCCGCGCACCCCCCCTTCATGTCCGCCGCCCCCAGTCCCTCGATAACGTCCTGGTCCTCGCGGCAGCCGAATTCCTCCAGGTCGTATGCGGCAACGGTATCGAGATGGCCCACCAGCACGGCCGTCATCTCGGTCTTGGGCGGAATGACGATGAGGTTGGCGCGGCCGCCGTCAATTTTTTGCAGCTCGACCGGCAGACCGGCACTTTTGAGATATCCGTGCAGAAAACCGACGATCTCCTGCTCCTTGCCGGTCGGGCTGTAGATGTTGATGAGGTTCCGCAGAAGATTCCGAAGCTTCTCGGGATGTTCGGCGGGGAGCATGCTTTCAGTCTCCGTTTTCAGACCTGTTCCGTTTGCCGTTTTTTTTCTCCTTCGCCTGCCTGTGCGGATCGAGGTTGAGGGCGAGATAGATGTGTTCCTGGGGATGCCCGAAACCCATCCTGCGAAAAAAATGCAGGGCCGGCAGATTGTCGGCCTCGGAATCCACCAGGAGCATCCTTACCCCTTCTTCGAGCATCAGGTCGCGGAACCGGTTGAAAAGCTTCGAGGCAATTCCCGATTCATGAAATGCCGGGTCAACCCCGAGCCATACGAGATAGCCGTATTTCCAGGCCGAGTGGCTCTTGGTGACGGTCGTGCCGAGCACAAAACCCACCACAAGCCCCAGGTCGTCGTCGGTTTCGGCAACCAGGCAATACTCGGAATCGTTTTGAAAAAAGTTGATTACTTCGTATTCATCCCAGGTCCGGAAGAGATTCGGGGCGCTCTTGGCGGTAAAAAGCCTTTCTCCGAGGTGAAAAACCGTTGCGATATCGTCAATTTCCATCTGACGAACGACCACATTTGCCTTTTTTCTTTTTTGATCGTAACTGTCGGGGTCCATAAAATCCTTACTTCTTTTTGCGCCTTTTCCCGAAGCGGTCCTCCCGCACCGCTCCCGCTGCGGCGAGTGACATTTTAGCCGGCCCCGAGCGCGACACCCTCGCTGACCTGATCAGCTCTTTGCGCTTCAGGTCCCCGTACTTGCCGAACCGTCCGCTTCGGGCCATCTCCCTTACTCCCTTTTTATAAAAAGACTCTTAAAATATACACTGCTCCCACTATGAGCGCTGAATTATACACCCTTTCCGACAATGATAGAACTTTCCTTTAATCCCCGCCCGTGAGTTTCGGGCCGGAATACTGACGAGGAGCGCCGGTTGGATCTTGGAGTGTTTGGAGCAATCGATTTCACATGGGCCTTTTTGTCCGGGCTCCTGAGTATAGTAATCATCGACCTGATCCTTGCCGGAGACAACGCGGTGATAATCGCCATGGCGGTCAGGTCGCTTCCCGCGGACCGGCGGGAAAAGGGGATCATCTTCGGCGCCGGGGCCGCCGTTTTGCTCCGGGTCGTGCTCACCTTTTTCATAGCGCAACTGCTCCAGGTCCCATACCTCAAACTGGCCGGCGGCGTCCTGATCCTGTGGATCGCCGTCAAACTCTTCGTGGAAGGGGCCCCGGGCGAAGAGCGGGAACGGGAAGCAACGACCGTTTACCAGGCCATTAAGATAATAATGATCGCGGACATCACCATGTCCGTCGACAACATGCTGGCGGTGGGCGGAGCATCCCACGGCAACCTCTTTCTGCTCCTGTTCGGACTGGGCCTTTCCATCCCGCTCATTATCTTTACCAGCGGGCTTCTCTCGATGCTCATGGACAAGCACCCCATTATAATTTACATCGGGGCCGCGGTGCTTGGAAGAGTCGGAGGAGAAATGATCATGACGGACCCCAGCGTCGTAAAACTGCTCGAACCCTCGGCGCTCGTGCGCTATAGTGTCGAGGCCTTTTTCGCTGTGGGCGTGGTCGTGCTCGGGAAGATTCTCCTGTGGCGAATCATACGGGCCGCCCGAAACAGCGCCGAAGACAAAATCCAAACCGGCCCGGAAACTAAAGAGGAGGAGGAGTAAGCATGGCGGTTGTGACCGTTTCAAGAGACCTCGGCAGCGGAGGCCGAGAAGTTGCATGGGCGCTTGAAAAAGATCCCGGATACAGATATCTCGACCACGAGGCGATCCTGGAAAGAATCAAATCCGCCGGCCACAGGTGGGAAAAATGGGCCCAGGATTTCGACGAACACCCCCCGAGGCTATGGGAAAAATACGACTGGTCCTATCGCGGGTTCACCGCCCTCGTCCAGAGCACCATACTGGATGAAGCCTGCGAAGACCGGGTGACCATCATCGGCCGGGGCGGCAACTACCTGCTCCGCGACACCCCGTTCGCCCTCAGCATACGCGTCACGGCCCCACTCGAAGCCCGGGTCGCGCGCTTCGCCGAACGCGAGGCCGTCGACCGCGACTCTGCCCGGTGGCTCATCGAAAAGACCGACCGCGAGAGGGCCGGGTTCCTCTATACCGTCTACGAAAGGGACGGAAAAGATCCCACCGATTATGACATGGTTTTCAATTCAGGGCAGATGTCCGTGGAGGATATCACCGCGGCCGTTCGCGAGGAAATGCTGAAGAAAGACCTGCTGCGCGACGAGAACTCCGTCGAGGCGCTCCGGATGAAGGCCCTGGCCGCAAGGATAAAATCCCGCGTCCTCACTGCCCTGCCCTTTTTCATGCCGACTCTGGAGGTGGAGCACACCGGGGGGAGCCTACACCTGCGGGGAGTTGTCCACCTTCCGCGCGAGCGCGACATGGTCCTCCACGAGGCCAAGGCCCTGGCAGGACCCGTGCCGGTCACGAGCGAACTGCGGTACAGACATTGATTGAGGCATTTGGGGATTGACTACCGTTGTATTAAGCGACAGCGAAACCCTACATTTTCACGCAATGGAAATCTCAGGAATGATTCCGATGCGTCTTCCTCGATGAAAAAGCAGCCGTGACACGAAAATCCATATTTTATGCATTCATACTGATTGTGCTTGCCTCCGGCGGCATTCTTGCCACCATTTTCCGGCCGCTCGATTTAGGACTCCTAGCTTATGTCCAGTCCGGCGACATCTATATAAAGGTTTTGCCAAGAGGACAGGCCCTCCGTCTCACGCACGATGGCCTCAACTCCACTCCACAGATTTCCCCATCCGGCAAATGGTTGGCCTTTCGCAAGGACGATCACCGGCTCTGGATCATAAAATCTGATGGACAATCAGCTCTTCTCGTCGATCCTGATAAAGTAACGCATTACAAATGGGCTCCGGGTTCCGATCTCCTCGCATTTGGCGCGAGAGGAGATCTGAGAATTTTGGTGGCTGGGCAGGGGGACTCCTGCCAAATTGTTCCGAGTCCCCCTCAAGAGAACACAGGTGTCCGTGAGTTTCTGTGGAATCCAGACGGAAAGTGGATTTGCTACGAATATACGGAAAAAAGGGACGTGGCCGAGGGGGAGTGGCCATGGAGAAATTCGATCAGGAAGGTCAACATAGAGGGGGGCAACTCCGAAGAAATAATAGCTTACCCTCCCCCGGATGAGGAAGGCGCTCCCGGCAATACTGCCCTGGCTGCCTGGATCGGCTCACGAATTTACCTGTGGCAGTGCGAGATTATGTCTGTTTCCATAATGGCTGATGGATGTCCTCTCTTTTCCCTTGATTTTGATAAAAAGCAGAATGACGTCGGGGTTGTGTCGCTGCTGTATCCTGATTTCCTGTCGTTCTCGCCCGACTCTAAGATGCTCGCTGTCTCCGAGGGTTCTGACAGGTTAACATGGACCAACAAGCGAGTTGCTTTAATCAATGAGGTAAGTCAAGAAAAGAAGATCCTCACCGCCCCCGAGGTTACAGCTTTTTCTCCCACATGGTCACCTGATGGCTCTCACCTTGCCTATGTTGCCGGACCGGACATCGGGTCTGATTTCATCGGCGAGAGTGGGCCTCTGGCTGGAATGGCCAAGCGCCGTATATGGGTGATGAGAGCGGATGGGTCTGAGCAGCAACAACTGACCGGCGATGGGGGTTATCGTGAAGAACGGCCAATATGGCTGGCTAATGGAAAGCACATACTTTTTGCTCGGCTGGACGAGCAAGATCACGTGTCCCTCTGGCTGGTTCAGAAGGACGGCAAATCTCTGCAAAGAGTCACGGATGCCCTATCTTCCCACCTCACAAAATATGAAATCCGTGATTATTACGGCAAGCTGAGTGGGGAGAAACTGTATGACCTCAGTGATGGGCATCGGTTCGGCGAATGCAAAACGGTGGGCACGATAAAGCTTGTGCCCACCCTACCGGGCTCGATTACATGCGCCAAAATCCTGTAAGAGGCGGACTGGTAAAGAAGGAGATCGATTGGCTCCACGGCTCGGCACGCCGGCGCCTTCTCGGAAAATCGGTCGGGGTTGCCATAAATGAGACAATTTAGCCCTGCTCCTCTTGCCTCCGGCACGGGCAACAAAAAGCCGTTGTCCGTGTCACCCGTGTCTTTGTCTGAGGAGGATTGACTTGTCTGTATCTGAACGCAGACCGAGGAAGGAACTTGCCGGCCTCATTGGGAGGTTCTGGTGCGTCTCGAAAAACGACCCGGACGGACCAGGGACCTTCGAGATTTTGCCAGACGGCAATTTCGATCTCGTATTTCTTCTTGACGATTCCTGCTGCAAGCTTCTGTTTGCCGGACCTTACACCAGGAAGGCGCGCGTTCCTATGTTCGATTTTTGCCAATGCTTCGGCATCCGCTTCCGACCTGGCAAGATGCCAAGAATCGCCGATATCAGGCCGGCGGAACTGGTCGATACCATAATCAACCCGCCCAAGGTTCTCGGTATCGATATCAACGACCTTGGCGAACAACTCCGATCCTCGGAAGATATCGATTCCAAACGGAAGCTCATGGAAGACATGTTCATCAGGGCTGGAGGCAAAACCCTACTGCGGGGGGATTTGGCCAACCATTGCACTGACCTCGTAGAATCCTGCGACGGTCGGATCAGAGTGCGCGATCTTGCCCGTGTCACGGGAATCAGCGTTCGAACGCTCGAGCGCGTTTTTATTGAACAAGTGGGACTCCCACCGAAAAAGTTCATTCGCCTGGTCCGCTTTCAGAGTGCCCTTAATAAACTCAAGGAAGGGATATACAGGTCGCTTGCCGAACTGGCTTACGATTGTGGTTACACGGATCAATCCCATTTCATTAAGGACTTCAAAGAGCTATCTGGAATATCGCCTTCTTGTGCGTGACCGGGTTCAACTGTCGCATTTTTACAATACACGCTGCTTGCCCTGCCATAGAATGATCTTCGTCTGGAATGAAAAAGTCGAACTGAGGATACCGGAGGGTCGCTATGAAGCAGAGCGGGTCGGGTGTAATCGAGTGCTGTGGGAGTGCGTACGAAATCGGTGTTCAGTATGGAGCGGCGGCAAAAGACAATATACACAGGGGCTTGCATCTTCTGGCCCGCCAGCTCAGTCAGAACCCTTTTCACATCCCGGCAGACTTCGAAACGGCAATCCGATGCGCGAGAATTTACCTGAAAAACGTGCAAGCTTTCGATCCGGAAGGGCTCAATCTGGTCCGGGGAACGGCTGAGGGTGCCGATATCACTTTTGACGAAGCGTTTGCACTTTACTGCTACACTGAACTCATCTTCAATTTCCACATCCTGGCGGGTATGTGTACATCCTTTGCGGTGACCGGTCCCGCAACATGCGGCGGAAAGACGATCCTTGGACAGAATATTGACTGGCACCCCGATACTCCGTTCGACCTGGTTCACATCCGGCATGCCGGTGGGCTCGAGCAGTTGTCGGTTACCTTTTTCGGTGCTTTCTGCTATAGCCTCACTTCCGCCGGCCTTGCCAACTGCGCTAATCTGACACTTACCCTGGCTCGACCCGTGACAACGCAAATTCCTCTTTCCCTCTACCTCTATTCCGCAATGCGCAGACCGTCCCTGGACGAAGCATTCGTTGTGTTGCAGCATGCAGCTCGCGGCATGGGCTACTACCACCTTGCAGACAGCCGGGGCAGGATTCGCGGCATCGAAAGCGTCTCTGACGACTTCACTGTCCTGGAGCCGAAGGAGGGGGTTCTTGTCCATGCCAATCATTATGAGACCGGCAAATATGCAGAATACGACGTTGCCCCCCGCCACATCCCGGATTCATTTCATCGAGCGTCGAGGCTTCGCGCACTCATCGGCCAGCATTACGGATCAATTACACCCGAAGTAATGATGCGGCTTCTTGCCGACCATGACGGCCATCCGCACTCTGTCTGTACGCACGTGGACACTGCCAGACCGTATGATTTCGCCGTGATATCCGCAGCCTCCGTTATCATGGTTCCTGAGGAACGAAGGATGTTCATTTCACTTGGGCCGCCGTGCGAAAACAACTACGTGAATTACGGGTTGGATCCATGAGGCCTCGTCAGGAGGACCCTCCTTCCCCTGAGGAAAAGACCGTCACTTGCCTGATCTGCCGAAGAGAATTTCCGGGCGGGTGGCCCAGGCAAGTGTTTTTTTGTTGCCTGGGTCCGAAGGACAAGAGGATTCGGTTCCGGCTTTTCACTGTCCCTCTTGCCCCAGGCACGGGCAAAAGCTGCCCGTGTGTTGTCAGGCAAGGCTATCCATCTTTCTTTGCGACATACCGGACACCATCGATTTCCTTGAAGTCGGAGTCCTGAGTCCATATGGTTGCTCCAAAGAGGCGTGAAGTTGCCAATATGATGCTATCGGCCATCGGCAGATGGTGTTCGACACTGGTTTTCGCGGCAAAGACCGAGATCTCGGGCGTAAGATCCACGACAAGACCCTGCTGCATGAGTGCCGCCGCTTGCAGAGCTTCGGACTCGCCTCGTTGACGGAAAACCACCTTGAAGACTTCGTAAATCGTAATGGTGGGTACGACAAGATCGGCTGTCTCCTCAAGGGGGCGGGAAAAGAAATCGGCATTGGGACCATCAGCGAAATACTCAAGCCAACCGGAAGAATCGACTATGTTCATATTCTATCGGGTTCCCTTTCAACGGTCGTATCAATCCCTTTGAGAAACCCCTTCATATCTGAAATCTTTCTGAGGGGAATCATCTCGATTCTGTTGTCATAGGCAACCATTTGCACTTTTTGCCCAGGCGACAGCTTCAAGGCATCTCGAAGTTTCTTGGGAATCACAACCTGGTACTTTGGGGAAATCTTAACCGCTTCCATACGCAGACTCCATCGATGGTAGTTTCGTAATATTATAGCTTCCGGCATAGGGCTACACAAGCAGTGTTTCCGCGCCCCATCCCCGAGTGTGGATTTAGGGAATCCGGGAACCAAACGCGACTCGGCAATCCCTCAATTCCTCAATTCCGAAATCCCCCAATTCCTGCATTCCTCAATTCTTATCAGAACTCGACGCCTTTTTGCGCTTTTAGGCCCCGGTCATGGTAGGGGTGCTTGACCTGCTTCATTTCCGTGACCAGGTCGGCGATTTCGATAAGCTCCTGGGGGGCGCCTCTTCCCGTTACGACGACGTGCACCCCGGGCGGTCTGTTGCGAAGGGCGTCCAGGACCGGGGCCAGCGGCAGGAGGCCGTAGGAAAGGACGACGTTCAGCTCGTCCAGCACGATCATCCGGTAGTGTCCGCGATTGATCTCGGATACGGCCTCTTCCCAGCCCGCGGCGGCGAGCACGCGGTCTTCGTCGAGGCTTTCCTTCTTCCATGTAAAGCCGGTCCCGAGCGGTTTCAGGGTAACCTCGCCCATCTTTTCGAACGCCGCTAGTTCCCCGTAAGGCCAGCCGCCCTTGATGAACTGGAGCACCATGACCGGCATGCCGTGCCCGGCCGCGCGCATGGCCATGCCGAGGGCGGCGGTTGTCTTCCCCTTGCCGTTTCCCGTAAAAACAATGAGCAAACCCTCTTCGACAGACACGGTAAATCCTTTTCCAGGCATTCCCACGCACCGCGCGGGAACACAGGCTAAACAAGTGCTGGGTCGAATGCAGGCATTCCCACGCGGAGAGGCTGTCGCCCAAATGCAAAAGCAGCGACAGGTGCGACAAAAACAGGGCGGGGGACTCCCCTCCCTTGGCGGGAGGGGCCGGGGGAGGGGGTTGTAAGTACTTGAAAGTTCAACACCCTCCCCTAACCCCTCCCATCGCAGGGAGGGGGACTCACGTCCGGCTCGATAGTCGCTCAGCCGGGAGATTTTTTTTGGGCAACAGCCCCGGAGCGCGGGAATGAGAAATAAAAAAGCGGGCCGACGCCCGCTCTGGATTTCAATTGAACCGCTTGCAAAATTTACGAGATGTTTAGCCCTTTAAGCCCTTTAAGCCCTTTAAGCCGGATCTTTCGCCGGGGCCGGGGCCGGGGCCGAGGAGCAGTCACCCGTCTTTTCGCAGCCCTGCGACTTGCATTCGTTGGGCTGGGCTGTGCTCTGGTTCTTTCCGCAATAATCGGTCGTGTACCAACCCGAACCTTTCAGGTGGAAAGTACTCATGGAAATGAGCTTACGGAGCGAGCCCTTGCACTCGGGGCACTCGCTGAGGGGCGGGTCGGAAAATCTCTGCATGGCTTCGGCCGTCTTCCCACATTTAAGGCACTCGTATTCGTAGATCGGCATTTCCGGAAACCTCCTATTGCAAGATACTCGTATTATATCACTCAACAGCTCGAATGAGAACCGCTGTCATGCGGAATTATAAAGCCAACGGGCCCCTTGTCAAGAGATTAGAGCACCAATCTCCCCCCTGGAGCGCTAGGGTGAGACCTGGATAAGCTGCCCGTTTGCAACCTGCAGGATAATGTACTGCCTTTCGAGCTCGCCTCTGGGATTTACCGTGTACGTTCCGGCAACCCCCTTGAAACCCTTTGCCATGACCATGGTCTGGAAAACGGCGTCACGGGTCGGTTCGCCCCTGACGGCCTTCTTTGACTGAAGCAGCAGGATGAGAGCGTCGTAGGCCTGGGCTTCGAGGTAAGACGGAGTCACGTTGTAGAGGGATTCAAACCTCTCCCTGAAGCCCTTCACCACCACGTTCTGGCTGTCGGGATAAAACGAGGTGGCAAAAAGCGCCTGCTCGACGTAGACGCCCCCGGCCTGCGCCAGCGGCGCCTCGCTCCACAGGTTCGTCCCGAGAAGCGTCACCCCGACGATATTGTTGTAGGGGAGCTGAGGGGCAATCAGGGACACGGACTGCACCTGGTCGGGGATGAACAGGGCCTCGAAAGGGGTCCCTTCCGTCGCCGAAAGGGGCGCGTTTTTCTTGGCGATATTCATGAGCTTCAGGAGCGGCTCCTTGAAATCAGTGCTTCTTTCCTTGTAGGAAGCGCTGGCGATCATGTTGCCGCCCTGCTCCTGCACGACCTCGGCAAATATCTTCGAGAGCCTTTGTCCGTAGCGATCATCGGGGAAGAGGCATGCGAAACGCTCGTATTTGAGCTTCTCGCGGCAGTGGCGCACCAGCGCTCGCACCAGCTCCCGGCTGTCTATAAAGACGTGCAGCACGAACGTGTGCTCTCCATCATCCTCTTTTTGCGTCAGGGTGAGAAGGGGCACCCCGTCACGGTTGGCAAGCGGGACCACCGCCTTTGCCGCCTGCGGGCCAAGAGGTCCGATGACCGCCAGCACGCCCTCCTTTTTTGTCAACTCATTGAAGGCTGCTGCGGCGGTTTCCTGCTCCGTTCCGCCATCCTTGATCACAAGAGTGACCTTCTGGTCCGGGTACCGCTCGTTCCAGTCGGAAATCGCCATGTTGAGACCGCGGACAACCATGTCGCCGTACTTTGCGTGCGGTCCGTTGAGCGGAACCAGGACCCCGATCTTGTCGGCGTTGAAGGGAAGCTCCGCCCTCGGGCCCGCTCCCGTCGCCGCCTTCGCCGTCACGGTCCCCCTCAGGGCCGTCTGGATCCGGGGAGCCAGCGGATGATCGGGAATCTGGACAAGGACCGTCTTCAGCCTCTCGCGGGCCATGTCTCCCTGGCCTTTTTGAATCTCGATATCGGCATAGCGGAAGTCCAGAAACGCCCTCATGAAATCGGAGAGCTTCTTCTTGTACAATTTCCGCAGCGTGCCTTCATCCGCCCTGCCCAGATACTCGACGGTCACACCCGCAAGGACCTTTTTCTGTTCCGGGGTCGAGGCGACGGAAAATCCCGAGGCACTCCAATCGAATGCCGCCTCGATGTCGCCATCCGCCGAATAGATGCCGATCATCATGTTCGCCAGCGCGAGCCGCACTTCGGGGTCGGAGGTGGATTCCCAGAGCGAGACCGCATCCTTCATAACCTGCTTCTTCTTGCCGGTCTGCGCCTGGAGCCGGAGCAGATTGAGCTTTGCCGCCCCGACACCCTCCCACCCGGGATAAGCGTATATGAGATATTCGAAATACTGGGCCGCGCGCTCATTCTGACCCTGCGCCAGGTATATCTCGCCGACCTTGTTGAGAGACTTCGCGGCGGGCGGCGTATTCGGGTATTTCTGGACGATCTTCTCCCAAAGGGAGATGGCCTGCGGGACCTTTCCGGCGGCGTACGCCTGTTCGGCCTGTCGGTACAGCGCCTCGGCCTCGGGCGGCGAAGCCTGCGAAAAAGCCGGCATCTGCTCGGATTGGCGCCCCTGCCCGCCTCCGCCGCAGCCGCTGAGCGCGATCAGAAGGATAAAAAGAAGAGCGACAACGCGTTTCACATTCCTCTCCATAACGAGCCTCACGAAAATAGCCGCCGTTTGGAAGGTCTAACGCGGCTGAAATGGCCTGTGGCAACAAAATAGAACAGGGCACGCGGTGTGCGCGTGCCCCTTAATACATCGGAAATTCTATAATGGAAAGACCAAATGGCCAGCCTTCCGCCGTTTATTTCTTCACCTCTTCGAAATCGGCGTCAACGACGTCCTCATCGGGCTTTTTCTGCGCGCCTTCGGGTCCGGGACCAGGACCGGCTTCGGCGCCCGCCCCTTCCCCCTGCTGCCCGGCGGCGCGTTTGTAGGCTTCCTCGGCCACCTTGTGCGAGATTTGCATCAGTTGGTCCATATCCTTCTGGATGGCGTCCCTGTCGCTTTCTTCCATGGTCTTTCTGAGCTTTTCAATCTGCGACTCGATATCCTGCTTCGTCTTGGCGTCTATCTTGTCGCCCATGTCGCGCATGGTCCTCTCGGTGCTGTAGATCAGCGTGTCAGCCTGGTTCCTCGTCTCGACCAACTCGCGCTTTTTCTTGTCCTCTTCGGCGTGAATCTCGCCTTCCCTGACCAGGTTCTTGATTTCCTGATCGCTCAGACCGCTCGAAGCGGTGATCTGAATGGACTGTTCCTTCTGCGTCGCCAGGTCTTTTGCCGAAACATGCACGATGCCGTTGGCGTCGATATCGAAGGTCACCTCGATTTGCGGGATCCCCCTCGGGGCCGACGGAATTCCAACGAGCTCGAACCTGCCCAGCGTCTTGTTGTCCGCCGCCATGTCGCGCTCGCCTTGAAGGACGTGGATCGACACCGCGGTCTGGTTGTCGGTCGCGGTTGAAAATATCTGGCTCTTGCGGGACGGGATCGTCGTGTTGCGCTCGATCAGCTTGGTCATGACGCCGCCCAGGGTCTCGATACCGAGCGAGAGCGGGGTCACGTCGAGCAGCAGCACGTCTTTGACATCGCCCTGGAGCACGCCGCCCTGGATTGCCGCGCCGATGGCAACGACTTCATCCGGGTTGACCCCCCTGTGCGGCTCTTTGCCGAAGAACTCCTGCACCTTCTGCTGGACGCGCGGCATCCGGGTCATACCACCCACCAGGATGACTTCATCGATGTTGTTTCTCGGGATCCCCGCGTCTTTGAGCGCCTGCTGCATCGGCTGCACCAGTTTGTCGATCAGGTCTTCCACCATTGATTCGAGCTTGGCGCGGGTGAGCTTGATGTTCATATGCTTGGGCCCCGCGGCGTCCGCGGTGATGAACGGGAGGTTGATCTCGGTTTCCATCGTCGAGGAAAGCTCGATCTTCGCCCGCTCCGCGGCTTCCTTGAGGCGCTGGAGAGCCATCTTGTCGTTTCGGAGATCTATCCCGTAGTCTTTCTTGAACTCGACGGCAAGCCACTCCATGATCCGCTGGTCGAAATCCTCGCCGCCCAGGTGCGTGTTGCCGTTCGTCGACTTTACCTCGAATACGCCCTCGCCGATCTCGAGGATCGATATATCGTAGGTGCCGCCGCCGAGGTCGAATACGGCGATCTTTTCTTCCTTCTTCTTATCCAGGCCGTAAGCAAGCGAGGCCGCCGTCGGCTCGTTTATGATGCGAAGCACGTTCAGGCCCGCAATCTTGCCGGCGTCTTTCGTCGCCTGGCGCTGGCTGTCGTTAAAGTAGGCGGGCACCGTAACCACCGCGTCGGTTACTTTTTCGCCCAGGTAGTCTTCCGCGGTCTGCTTCATTTTCATCAGGATGAAAGCGGAAATTTCAGTCGGGCTGTAGTCGCGCCCGCGAATCTGGATATGCGCGTCGCTGTTGGATGCGCGAACGATCTTATACGGCAGCACCTTTATATCTTGCTGGATTTCCGG
Organism: Syntrophobacteraceae bacterium; assembly: GCA_049300095.1. Lineage (GTDB taxonomy): Bacteria > Desulfobacterota > Syntrophobacteria > Syntrophobacterales > Syntrophobacteraceae > SbD1. The sequence continues at coordinate 24,396 of JBAQYM010000116.1, read as the reverse complement.
CGTTTCGTATTTTCGGCCGATCAGCCGTTTAACGGCGAATACCGTATTTTCGGGATTGGTTATCGCCTGACGTTTGGCAACCTGCCCCACCAGCCGTTCCCCGGTATCCGTGATGGCCACCATCGAAGGCGTGATGCGGCTCCCTTCCGCGTTGGTCAGCACCTTCGGCTCTTTTCCCTCCATGATTGCGACTACCGAGTTGGTAGTACCAAGATCGATTCCTATAACTTTACCCATTGAAGCGCCTCCTTCGAGCACCGGTTCGCACGGCTAGAATATTGATTCGAGTATTTCGTTGATATATGATTCATCTAACATTGCATTTTCGAGCGCTTTGCAGCCCCCGCTCTCATTCTTCTTTCGAATTCCGGGCCACCCCCACCATCGCCGGCCGAAGCAACCGGTCCCGCAACGTGTATCCCTTCTGAAATTCCCGCGTCACCGTCATGTCGGGGAATTCGGAAGTAACCTCCTGCGTCACGGCTTCGTGGAGATTGGGATCGAACGGCTGGCCGACGGATTCGAACCGGCTGCCGCCGAATTTCGCGAATGCGTCAAGGAACCCCTTGAGCGTCATGCGGACGCCTTCGAGCAAACCCTGGCAGCCCTCTTCCTTCTCCCCGTGCTCGATGGCCCGTTCGAGGTTGTCGATCACGGGCAGGAACTCCCGCATGATGTTCTCATTGGCGTAGCAGATGCTCTCGGACTTCTCCCGTTCGAGCCGTTTGCGCGTATTATCGAGCTCGGCGGCCAACCGGAGCACCCTGTCCTGGGCCTGCTTCAGTTCTTCCTCTTTTTCGGCGAGCAGTGCTTCAAGGTCCCCGCTTTCCCCTTCGGCGCCTTCCGCGGCTTGCGGCTCCTTCTCGACAGGTTCGCCGGGCCCGGTATCGCCGTCTTTCCGTTTATGCTTAACAGGCATTAAAATCCTACCTCCCTCTTGCCCCGTCCAATCAGCCCAATATAAGTTCGCGCCGGGCGAAAAGTGTGAACTCCTTAAAAGTTTTCTCAGTTCTCGTCGGTCAGCTCGAGAATCTGGGTCAAAAATTTCGCCGTGAACTCGACCACGGGTATGATCCTCGAGTAATCCATCCGCAGGGGGCCGATCACCCCCAGCACGCCGAGCGGCCTTTGCCCGCGCCCGTACGGAGACGATATCACGCTCATCTCCTGCATGTCCTGAAGCTCGTTTTCGGTGCCCAGGATGATCTGGATGCCGGAGGCGGCCTTGAGCGTCATGTCCAGTAGCCGGATGATTCGCGACTTGTCCTCGAATGTCTGTAGTATCCGCCTCATCCGGGCCACGTCGGCAAATTCCGGATTATTGAAAAGATTCGCCTGGCCCTCGATGTAGATTTCGCTATCCTCGAGGGTATGCTGCATGGCCTTTCTCGCCATCTCGAGCGCCCGCGAAAAAAGCTGGTCGAAAAGCGCCTTTTCGCTTCGCATCTCTTCCCGGATGCGCTCCTTTACCATCGATATGGGCAGGTCTTCGAGCAGTTCGTTTACGTAGCCGCTGTACTTATCCAGCTCGCTCTGGGTTATTTCATCGGTCCACTCGATATGGGTCTGATGGATGAGCCCCGCCTTCGAGATAAGGATCACCATGACCTGGCGCCGCCCGATCCGAATAAATTCCAAGTGCTTGAAGCGCGTCACGGTCAGCTTGGGCCACAGCACCACCCCCGCCTGCCGGCAGTACTGCGACAGTATCCGCGAGGCGCGCTGCAGGAGGTCTTTTACGTCCTGAGGCTTGTCCTGGAGCGCTTCCCGGATCAGTTCCCGCTCCTGCCTCTCCAACTGCCTCGACTGCATGATCGAATCGAGGTAGAGACGCAGACCCTTTACGGTCGGGATACGGCCGGCCGAGGTATGCGGCTGATGGAGGAGCCCCATTTCCTCGAGATCGGCCATGACGTTTCGAATGGTAGCGGGGCTGACGCTCATGGCGCTTCTTTTGGAAATAGTCCTCGACCCGACCGGCTCGCCTGTCTCGATATAATCGGTAATAACCGCCTCCAGGACGGTTTGATCCCGTTGGGTGAGCTTGATCAACGTCGACTCCTCGCTTTGGTAGCACTCGTCAATAAAGAGTGCTAGAAAAACCTAGTGATATTTCTTCCCTTTGTCAAGACCCCAGAAGGATTGCTCAAATTATCATCCCATAATTTATTCGGGATTTGCCGGGGGAACCCCGGCAAGACGCGAAACCCCGCCCACGTGAGTGACATCATAGCTCTATTCGGCAAGAAATGGAACGGCGGGCATGTGGTCCCACCGGTTCGCCGCCGCGGGGCGGCCCCACCATCACGCGCGCCCGCTTGCCGGCAAGATCGAATGCCCGACTCGCCCGACCAGCCCGTCTCGCCGTTGTGGCACGGTCTCCCGACCGTGCCACCGTGCCCGACCGAAGGTCTCCCAAAGAGGTCAACTGGTCCTGTGGTGATCCGGAGACCTCCGGTCGAGAGCATGGCGCGGTCAGGAGACCGCGCCATAACCGGGGGAGGGGAGACCTCCGCCATGTTTTGGCCACATCTGTCGCAACTTTTGCATGTGGGCAACAGCCCTCTACGGTCCCCCGCTCCGCCTTGCGCGGAGGATGGCCGAAGTGGTCTCGTCGGACTCCCGACCGACCTGGAAAAGAATAACCGAGGCGATCACCAGGACGCCCCCGAGGATCTGAAGGGGCGCGAGGTTTTCCCCGAGAAAGAAGAAGGCGAGAAAGCCCGCCGCTATCGGTTCCAGCGTCGCGGTGACGCTTGCCCGAGTCGAGCGCACCAGGCTTATCCCCTCGGAATAGAGGCCGTAGGGCACGACCGTCCCGAAAACGACGATATAGAATACCCAGAACCACTCCACCGGACTGTACGAGCGCCTGAAGGCATCGAGCGGAAAGAGGAACGTGTTCCAGAAAAGGGCCGCAAACGCGAGAGCATAAAACACGACCGTCAACGGGTCGTATTTTCGCATCCCCTTTTCCCCGTAGATGGCGTACCAGCCGTAGGAAAGGCCGGAACATATCCCCACCGCAATCCCCACCTTGTTTTGCGCGAGCAGGTCGACGTTGTACGCCCCGACGGCGAGGTAGCAGCCGGCAATCGAAACGAGCAGGGCAAACAGGGTCGTCCGGGTGAGCTTGTCGGGAGCGGAGAAGGCGTACCATACGGCAATGAAGACCGGGGCAAAGTATTCGAGAAGTATCGCGACCGCGACGTTTATCTTGCTGATAGTGTAGAAATAGGTGAACTGGACCATCGCCATGCCCGAAATGCCCAGGACGGCGAAATAGAGGAGGTCTCTTTTGGAAATCTTCAGCAGGCCGGGCTTCAGGGCAAGGAGGAAGACGAACAGGCAGAGCGCCGAGAGGGTTACCCGCATCTGGACGAGTTCAAAGGGCGTAACCCCCCGGTGGAACAGAAACTTCCCGGAAGCGCCGGAAGCGGCCCACAGGAGCGCCGCAATGATGACATAGACATAGCCCCTTCGCGGGATCAGGCCGGGGGTCTGAGGGGTCTGCATGTCAGACATTGCTCTCCGCGAGCAACTTGGCCACGTTCCCGCCCACGATCGCCTCCCGCTGCTCCTCTGTGAGGCCGAGGCCCAATACCTTGCGCAGTTCGGACTCCGGGTCCCCGAACGGGAAGTCGGACCCGTACATAATCCTTTCGTGGCCGTACCGTTTGATATAGTCCTTTATCTCGCTCACCGGGGCAAGCGCGGTGTCGGCGTAGATATTTGGCATCGCAAAGATATCGCGGCGGCGGAAAAGCTCGTATCCGCCGTTTAGAAACCCGAGGTGGGGAATTATCACCTTGAGGCCGGGGGCCAGCTCATTTATGAAGAAGAGCGTGTTAGAAAACTCCTCTTCGAGCAAAACGGGCATATTGCGCCCCCGGATGGCATCTATCGCGGCGGCGCACTTCGGGTTTCGATATTCATAGACCGGCTCGTCGGGATGCCGGTGCCACTTGATCCCCTTGTGTCCGGGCGCGATTCCCTCGACCGCGAAATCGTTCCAGATGAAAAAGAACGGATACACGGTAAAGTCCGGCGACCCGATTCCAAGAAGGTATTCATTGGACTCCGCGCGCCGTGCCCGCCATTGCGGGGTGTCCTGAAAGTCCGGGTCGTAGCGGTCGTAGATTTCCATTACGGGCGACATCATGACCGCCCCGCCGATTCCGCCTCCCCGCAGGCACGCTACGTAGTCCCGAAGGTCCTGGGGCGGGAACCTGTCCTGCCGGCCGCAATGCGCATGGGCGTCGATTATCATGGTGGGCGCCATTGGTTTTTAACCTTTGGTCTCAATACCGCTTACTTAAGGTGGATAATACGTGGGGCAGGCTTTCCGCCTGCCGCCCAAAGAAATATTCAAACTGCGCGACTATTGAGCCGGACGTGCGTCCCCCTCCCCGCGATGGGAGGGGTCAGGAGAGGGTGTTGAATTTTCAAGTACTTTCGACCCCCTCCCCCAGCCCCTCCCGCCAAGGGAGGGGAGACCTCCGCCCTGTTTTGGCCACACCTGTCGCAACTTTTGTATTTGAGCAACAGCCCCTTCCAACCTGCCATCCCAGAGGATGGCCTCGCGCCCCTTCGCCGGCAGGCTGGAAAGCCCGCCCCCGGCGGTGGCTAATCGCCAACGGCCGTCACTTATTTGCCGGCCGGTCGGTAAGCCAGGCACTTGACCCAGTGTCCGGGGGCGCATTCGATAAGCTTCGGAGGCTCGCTCCCGCATTCGGGCCGGGATTGCGGGCACCGCGTCTTGAAGAGGCAAAATTCCGGAAGGGCCGGACTTTCGGCTTCGATACCGTTTTTCCCGCGCTCCCTCGATCTATCCGGGTCCATCACGGGGATGGCGTTCAGGAGCGCTCGCGTATACGGGTGATACGGATTCTTGAACAACTCTTCCGTTTCGGCGAGCTCGACAAGCTGTCCCAGGTACATCACCGCGACCCGGTCGCTGATGTGGCGCACAACCGAGAGATCGTGCGAGATGAACAGGTAGGTCAGGTGGAATTCCTCCTGGAGGTCCTGGAGGAGGTTGATCACCTGGGCCTGGATGGAAACATCGAGCGCCGAGAGCGGTTCGTCGCAGATAACCAGTTCGGGGTGGAGCGCCAGCGCGCGGGCGATTCCGATCCTCTGGCGCTGCCCTCCGCTGAATTCGTGCGGATAGCGGTGTATCTGCTCGGGGCGAAGCCCCACCACTTCCATGATCTTCCGCACCCGCTCGGCGCGCTCGGCGGTGGTCCCGATCCCGTGTATCACAAGCCCTTCGCCGATGATCCGCCCGACAGTCTGGCGCGGATTGAGAGATGAGTACGGGTCCTGGAAGATTATCTGCATCCGCCTGCGCAACCGGTGGAGACCGTCGCCCTCGAGCTTGGAAATATCTTGCCCGTCAAAGACGATTTCACCCTCGGTCGGGGGCTCTATTCCGAGGATAACCCTGCCCAGCGTGGATTTCCCGCACCCGGATTCCCCGACGAGCCCGAGTGTCTCGCCCCGGTTGATGTCGAGGTCAACGCCGTCCACCGCCTTCACCGTCCCGATTTCCCGCCGGAACAGCCCGCGGGTGATCGCGTAGTGCTTCTTGACGCTTCTAACCCTTAGTAATTCAGCTCGGTTTTGCTCGGCCAAGTACAAGCCCTCCTAATAGAGCCAGCAGCGCACCGGGTGCCCTCCGTCGGGGGCGGCGAGCGCGGGTTCCTCGCGAAAGCACCGGTCAAACGAATAGGGGCACCGCGTGTTGAACTTGCACCCCCGCGGCAGGTCGAGCAGGCTCGGAACAACCCCCGCGATGGCCTCGAGACGCCTCTTTCCGCCCTCCCCGGCGCGGCCGGGGGCCGAGCGCATGAGCCCTTGAGTGTAGGGGTGCAGCGGGTTTTTGAAAAGTTCTTTTACCTTCGCGTGCTCGACCACCCGCCCGGTGTACATGACCAGGACCTGTTCGGCCATCTCGGCGATGACCCCGAGGTCGTGGGTGATAAGCAAAATCGCCATGTCGTGCGTCTCGCGAAGCCCGTCCAGCAGGTCCAGGATCTGTGCCTGTATGGTCACGTCGAGAGCGGTCGTGGGTTCATCGGCGATAATGAGGCGGGGATTGCAGGCTATCGCCATTGCAATCATCACGCGCTGGCGCATGCCCCCGCTCATTTTGTGAGGGTATTCCCGCGCCCTGATCTCCGGCGTGGGGATCCCCACCTGCCGCAAAAGGTGCAGGGTCTGCTCGGCCGCCTCCGCCTTCGACACCCCCTTGTGCCGCAGCAGGACCTCGGCGATCTGGTCTCCGGTCCGGAACACGGGATTGAGCGAGGTCATCGGTTCCTGGAAGATCATCGAGATCTCGTTTCCCCGAATCGATTCCATCTCCTTGTCGGACAAAGCGAGAAGGTCCTGTCCGGCAAACCGGATCTCCCCGCCGGCAATGATTCCGGGGGGCGGAATGAGCCGCATGATGGTAAGGGCCGTGACGCTCTTGCCGCATCCCGATTCGCCGACGATCCCGATCACCTGGCGCTCGGAGACGGAAAAACTCACCGAATCGACCGCCCGCGCCGTCCCGGCTTCGGTCAGAAAGAATGTCTTGAGATCATTTACTTCTAGAAGGGCTGGGGGCATCTATTTTCCAGGGCGGCCGGGCGCCGCGGGGTCCGTGACAATGTTTACGGTCAGCCAGGGGCAACGAGAATCATGACCGCGCCACAAAAATAGGGGCAAAACGAGCAAAATCAATCCCTCTCTCGCATCCTAGAGTATACGCGCCGGGGACATCTTTGACAAGAATGCGGATTAAGAGAGAAAACGTAAACATTTACCGCAGTACCTCATGCCCCGATGGGACACCCAGAAACCATGAAAAGTTGTAGGGTGGGCACCGCCTTTTGTGCCCACCGTCGTGACTTTTCGAGACAGAGACCCAGAGGGCGCGGCACTGCCTTACGGCCGCAACCAACAGGTCAAAGGCATTCACCGCAGAGGCGCGGAGTACGCTGAGAAAACAACCGCTTAGTTCGATATGCTTGCCGAACTTTCAAGAATTTGCATGTTGGCAATGCAGAGAACGGACGCAAGAGGTCGGCAAACAGAGGACCGAGGATTTCTCCGTTCTCCGTCCTCCGTCCTCTGTCCGTGCACAAATCGTAACCGGAGTGTGCAAAAATCGTAACCGTGAGCTAAGCCGAGTTTGCGCACCTTACAAATTAACTTGTATTTTCGGGCTGTTGCACAGTGGTACGTTTATTGCCATTGCCACCGTGGATTCATTTGATTTCGAGAGTGCAATCATTTTCGCGCAGCGAGGGATAAAATGGCAAGAGTGCTGACAGATACGGTATCCGATTTTGAGTCTGAGGAGCCGCTGATTCAAAGCGGCGCAAACGGTTCGGCCGAAAGTGCCGGGATCGAACGCCTTCCGAACGATTTCGAAGGCGGCCTTTTGCGTCCCGAATTCAAGCGGGATTCCGTGACCCCCACAAAGGTAATTCCCGCACGGGATTTCTTGAAGCTCCCCCCCGAAAAACCCCTTCTCCGCCCCGTTTTCGATAAGCCGAAAACATCCGGCGTGGCGGAATTTTTCCTGGCCCCTCCAAAACAGGTCGCAATCGAGGAAGGCGTGAGGCCCGCCGTAAAGGGCAAGTTCATCTTCGTCGGAGAGGAAAAATTCTACATCCGCGGAGTGACCTACGGCCCCTTCCGCCCGGACGAGCAGGGCTGCGAATATCACGATCCCGAGACAGTCGAGCGCGATTTCGCCCAGATGGCCGAAAACGGCATCAACACCGTCCGGACCTACACCGTCCCGCCCAGGTGGCTTCTCGATGTCGCCCAGAAACATAACCTGCGCGTCATGGTCGGTCTTCCCTGGGAAGAACACATCGCCTTCATGGAAGACCCCAAGCTCGTGAAGGACATCGAAGACCGGGTAAGGGCCGGCGTTCGGTCCTGCGCGGGCCACTCGGCGCTGCTGTCTTTTACGATCGGCAACGAAATCCCGGCCTCGATCGTGCGCTGGTATGGACGGCGGCGGATCGAGCGCTTTCTGGAGCGGCTCTACAGAGTGGTCAAGGAAATCGACCGCGACGTCCTGGTCACCTATGTGAACTTCCCGACAACCGAATACCTCGAGCTGCCCTTCGTCGATTTCGTCTCGTTTAACGTATATCTCGAAACCAGGGAAAAGCTCGAAGGCTACCTCGCCCGCCTCCAGAACCTCGCGGGCGAAAAGCCGCTGGTCATGGCCGAAATCGGCTACGACAGCATGCGAAACGGCGAAGACAAGCAGGCCGCGACCCTGGACTGGCAGATCAGGTCCGCCTTCGGATCGGGATGCGCCGGCGTTTTCGTTTTCGCGTGGACCGACGAGTGGCACCGGGGCGGTTTCGATATCGATGACTGGGGGTTTGGACTCACGGACCGCGACCGCAACCCGAAACCCTCGATGGCCGCGATCACGAAGGCCTTCTCCGAGATTCCCTTTCCTCCCGACCTCGAATGGCCGAGCATCTCGGTCGTTGTCTGCACCTATAACGGGAAGCGCACCATCCGCGACGCCCTCGACGGCCTCAAGAAAGTGGACTATCCCAACTTCGAGGTCATCGTCGTAAACGACGGATCGAGGGACGGGACCGAAATCATCGCCAAGGAATACGGCTTCCGGGTTATTTCCATTCCGAACGGGGGCCTGAGCAATGCGCGAAACGTCGGGATGCGCGCCGCCAAGGGAGAAATCGTCGCATACCTCGACGACGACGCGATACCCGACCCGCAATGGCTGACCTACCTGGCCGTGACCTTCCTCACGAGCGACCACGTGGGAGTGGGCGGACCGAATATTCCGCCCCCGGACGACGGCCCCATCGCCGATTGCGTCGCCAACTCGCCCGGCGGCCCGGTCCACGTGCTCCTTACCGACCAGGAAGCCGAGCATATTCCCGGCTGCAATATGGCGTTCCGCAAGGCGGCCCTCGAAGCCATCACGGGCTTCGACCCCACGTTCCGGATCGCCGGAGACGACGTCGACCTTTGCTGGCGCCTTCAGGAGCGCGGCTGGACACTGGGTTTCAACCCGGCCGCGATGGTTTGGCACCACCGCCGAAATTCCGTCAAGACTTACTGGAAACAGCAGTTGAACTACGGCAAGGCCGAAGGGTACCTCGAACAAAAATGGCCCGAAAAATATAACGCCGCGGGTCACGTTCCCTGGGCCGGGCGTCTCTACTTCAAGGGCTTCGAGCAGCTTCTGGGATGTTTTCGCGGCCGCGTTTACCAGGGGACCTGGGGCAGCGCCCTGTTCCAGTCCGTTTACCAGCCCGCGCCGAGCCTCCTGTGGTCCCTGCCGCTCATGCCCGAGTGGTACGTGATCATCGCCGCGCTGGGGATATTTTCGGTGCTCGGGATTGAATGGTTCCCCCTGCTTCTTGCGGCGCCCCTCTTCCTGGCCGCGCTGGCCCTGCCCGTGGCGCACGCCGTTTCCTGCGCCTCACGGCTCACTTTTCCATCCGATATACCGAGGTCCGAGCGCCTCAAACGCCGCGCCCTTACCGCCCTGCTCCACCTCATGCAGCCGCTGGCCCGCCTTACGGGACGAATCAAGCTGGGCCTTCACCCGTGGAGAAAATGCGGCGTGGCCTCCGGTATCGCCAACCCCCTGCCCTGGCCCAAGATGTTTACCATCTGGAGCGAGCAGTGGAGATCGCCGATTGACTGGCTCGAAACACTCGAACAGGGAATCAAGCGGCTGCGCACCGTCGTCCTTCGCGGCGGCGACTATGACCGGTGGGACCTCGAACTTCGCGGCGGTCTTCTCGGATCGGTCAGGGTGCTCCTGGCCGTCGAGGAACACGGCGGAGGCAAACAGTTTATCCGCGTCAAGAGTTGGCCGCGCTGCACTCCGGCCGGAATATTCATCACGCTTCTTTTCGCCGGCCTGGGCGCCTGCGCCGCCGTCTCCCAGGCGTGGTTCGCCTGCGGTGTCCTGAACGGCATCGCGATCGTGTTCATGATGCGCGTCCTCATCGAATGTTCGTCGGCGATGTCCTCGATTGTCGAAGTCTTCAGGCAGAGCAAGGAGAAGTAGGCGAATACGGAAAGTTCTTAATCCGAGATGTTCGAGGGGGGATTTTTGTCCCCCCTTTTTTTGTTCCACGGCCGGATTTCCCTCCTTTTTGTGGTAAATCCCCGGGGCAATGTGTAAATTCTTGTCAGGCTTCACCGCACAGACGCAGAGGGCGCAGCGCAGCCTTACGGCCGCAACCACACGGTCAAAAGCATTCACCGCGGAGGCGCAGAGAACGCTGAGAAAACAACGGATTAGCTCGACATGCTCGCCAATATTTCAAAAATTTGCATTTTGGCAATGCAGAGGACGGAAAACAGAGGGCCGAGGATTTTTCCGTCATCCGTCATCTGTTCTCCGCGCCCTCTGCGTCTCAGCGGTGAACGCTTGCTATCAGGCCGCCGCAGCCGGCAAACCGCCCGGAATGGGCAGGGGAAATCGCATGGAGCGCATCTGGCATAAAAGCTACGATCCGGGGGTCCCCGTCTCGACAACTTACCCGGAAACCACCTTGCCGCTTGTTCTGCGGGAGACCGCGCGGATTCAGCCGACAAATACCGCGACCGAATTTTTTGGGGCGAAGCTGACCTACGGCCGGTTGTGGGACGAGGTCCTGCGGCTGGCGAACGCCCTCGGGCCACTGGGGGTAAAGCCGGGATCGAAGGTCGCCATAATGCTCCCCAACTGTCCCCAGGCCATTATCGCCTATTATGCCGTGCTCTGGCTCGGGGGGGTCGTGATAATGACCAACCCGCTCTATGTCGAGCGCGAAATGGAACACCAGTGGACGGATTCCGAGGCCGAATTTCTGTTCATCCTCGACCACCTCTATCAGAAGGCTGAAAAGATTATCCCCAAGACCGGAATCCGCAAGATTATCGCAACCGGCATTCGCGAGTATCTCCCGTTCCACCTGCGACTTCTTTACCCGCTCAAAGCAAGGATCAAAAAGCTTTTCACCGCCGTCCCCTATGACGGCGCCCGCATACACAACTTCAGCAAACTGCTGGCGAGCCACCGGCCGGACCCCATTGCCTGCGCCGCCTCCCCCGACGGACTCGCCCTGCTCCAGTACACGGGCGGCACCACCGGCATAGCCAAGGGGGCCATGCTCACTCACCGAAACATTATCGCCAACGTCGTGCAGCTCGTTTCCTGGATCCCCGACCTTGACTGCGGCAGGGAGCGCTTTTTGGCCGTGCTCCCGTTTTTCCACGTTTTCGGCCTCACCGTTGCGCTCAATATGGCCCTCTATACCGGCTGCGCCGTCATTATCATGCCCCGGTTCAACGCCGGGGAGGTGATTGATTTTATCGAAAAAAAGAAACCGACCATATTCCCGGGCGTTCCCGCGATCTACTCCGCGCTCATGGCGCACCCCAGGATCGACTCCTTTGACCTTTCCTCAGTCAGGGTCTGTGTGACCGGGTCCGCCCCCATGCCGGTCGAGACCCTCAGAAGATTCGAGCGGAAGACCGGCAGCACGATAATCGAGGGCTACGGTCTTTCCGAGTGCAGCCCGGTGACCCATGCCAACCCTCTCAAGGGGACCCGCAAGATCGGCTCGATCGGGATCGCCCTGCCCGATACCGACTGCCGGATCGTAGACCTCGAGACCGGCCTCACGGTCCTGCCCGCAAACGAGGTGGGAGAGCTCACCGTGCGCGGTCCTCAGATGATGCGGGGATACTGGAATAAAGAGGAAGAAACCCAAAACGCGATACGCGACGGCTGGCTCCACACGGGCGACCTTGCCTACATGGACGAGACGGGATACGTCTTTATCGTTGACCGCAAAAAAGACCTCGTGATCTCGGGTGGATACAACATCTATCCGAGGGAGGTCGACGAGGTGCTCTACGAGCACCCCAAGGTGCACGAAGCCGCCGCCATTGGCGTCTCCGACCCGATCCGGGGAGAGGTGGTGAAGGTTTTCGTCGTATGCAAGAAGGGAGAAAGCCTCACCGCCGAGGAAATCGTCGCCTGGTGCCGAGAGCGGCTTGCGGCGTACAAGGTCCCGAAATACGTGGAATTTCGAGAATCGCTTCCCAAGACCCTGGTGGGCAAAGTCCTCCGGCGCGAGCTTCGTGGTGGACAGGACGGCTGATATGAGCACCCCCCCTGCCCTTCCACCGATTCGGAAATGGAACCTGTTCCATGCCGCGGCCGATTTTTTCTTTTTCCTGAACAGGTCCTATCCCCGCGCCGCCGCGCTCGAACTGGTCGGGAACAGGTATAATCTGCCGCAAATCGAGCGCAACTTGCTCGACCGTGGCGTATTCGGCCACCGCGAAGCGCTTTCCAGGCGCGGGAAACGCGAGATGGGGTCCCGCTGGCGGGAAGAACTGCTCGTGGTCGACGGCCACAATGTCCAGATCACCATCGAAAGCCACATCGAGGGGCGCCTGCTTCTCAAGGCAAACGATGGAGCGATGCGGGACCTTGCCGGGCAGTCCGCCAAATTCCGCCTCTCCGAGACGAGCGCCCTGGCGATCGACATGATCTTCAGGTTTTTGAGCGAGTTTCCGCCAAGAGAAGTTCTCTTCCTGTTCGACGCCCCGATGAGCCGCAGCGGGGAGACGGCCTCGATGTACCGGGAAAGGATCAGGGAGGCGAGGCTTTCCGGGGACGCGCGGGCGGTCGATGTGCCCGAGCGCGAGTTCCCCGTGGCGCGCTGCGTTGCCGCATCGAGTGACCGCGCGGTGCTGGATGCCTCCCCGAGGTGGATCGACCTTGCCTGCCGGGTTATCGAACATCTCGGCTCACCTGAAATTACCGCCGATTTTTCTCAACTGATCTATTCCCGCTCCGCCGAACGCCATCTTTTCTCGGATGGCGGCCCCTTCTGGTAGAGCCTGTTGTTCCCGGAGATTGCGCCCCCTTCCCCCTGACCAAGCTCTTGCGTCTTTCATTAGGATATTTGCTGATTCCAGGGGGCTTCAACGTGTCTACAGAGCGTTTTCGGGCGGAATCCGACCACGAAATGAGCCTCGGGATTCGTTGCCGTTCAAGTTGAGCCATTATTCAGGATCAATGAAATTACGGACGACCATCTTGACTTAGCCGTGGGCGACATTATTTCTCATCCAGTTTACGGTACGCGTTTTACTTCTTACCTAAATTCCGTTAAAAACCACGGCTGCCGGCGGGCCACGCCCCAATATAACAGCGCTGATTCCGGGCGGCGGAAAAACTGCCGTTCCCCGTCGGCGCGCGCGAAGCGTCATTGCGAAGCGGGATGGCCGGAGACGGATCTCCGGCAACAACTTCACGGGGGGAATGGATACAGCATGGTTGGTAACGATAACTAAACCCACAAGGAGGGCATTTATGCAGATCGGCAGAAGAGCGACGTTGACCGCGGTGTTGTGCGGGTTGCTCCTGGTGGGCGCAGTAACGAATCTGGACGCCGCACCCTATGTAGTCTTTCCGCATAACGATTCGGGCATGCACTGCATGGATAACGACTTTTCCGTCTGGGCCATTCTGCCTCCCGGCAATTTCTTGAAGGCCCAGGTGGTGAAAACCGGCGACCACCCACAGATTCTTACCAATGTCCGGACCCGTGTGACCTATCGGGCCGTGGCCGACCCCACCGGTTCCATCAACACCACCAGTATCGGCAAAACCAATTTCTGGACTTACGTTACCAGACTGTATGGTTTTGTCCTGGCGCCGGATATGGGTTTCCTGGGTCAAAAAATGCCGGGGGCGGCCAACGCCCGGCAGCCTTTCCTGCGGTTCAATCCGAGCCCGAAGGAATTTGTGGCCGGCTCCATCCCCATAACCCAGTTGGACAACGAGCGCCACACCAACCCTTATCCCCTGTTTCTGGTGGAGGCGTTTTCGGGCAACACCCTCCTGGCCGGCAATACGGCGGTCCCGAACGTGGCCGTCGAAATGCACTGTGACCGGTGCCATGCCACCGGCGAGGTCGCGGCCACCGACCGGGGGGTGACCTGGAGCACCAACCCCAACCTGAACCTGCAAATGCGGGAAAATGTGCTGAAACTCCACGACAGCAACGAAGGGACAAGCCTGTTCGTCAGCCGCCCGGTGGTCTGCGCCGATTGCCACTATTCCGCGGCCACCGACATTCTGATCCACGGCAGCGTTACCTCGCCGCTACGCAACAGCAAGACCCTGTCAACGGCCATGCATTTGAAGCACGGCGCCCCTTCCTCCAACCCGCCTGTCGGTGGCAACGGCATCGCCGCCTGTTACCAGTGCCATCCCGGGCAGAACACCCAGTGCTACCGGGACCCCATGTTTGCCAGCAACATAGCCTGCCAGTCCTGCCACGGCGGGCTCCAGGCCCTCAGCGGCGTCTTCCCCTTGAAATCGACGGGGCAGCCGCGCCGACCCTGGTTCGATTTGCCCCAATGCCAATCCTGCCACACCGGCGATGCCCGCAACCACCTGGGGGACAGCATCATCCTGCGCCAGGCTTATGATCCGGGTGATCCCTCGGCCACGCCTCGCCTCGCCACCAACAGACGCTTCGCCGAAAATCCCGGCAAGAACTTCAAAGAAAGCCAGCGCCATCACGGCCTCTCTTGCGAAACCTGTCACGGCAGTCCCCATGCCATTTGGCAGACCAACCAGGCAAATGACAATCTCCAGGCCATCCGCACCCAGGGCCATTCCGGGCAGATTGTCGAATGTCGGGTCTGCCATCTCGATACCCTGCCGGCGACGATCTATGGGCCGCACGGCATACACAATGTCAACTCCGCCACATGGATCGAAGGCCACCCGGGTTTCTTCGAGTCCAGACCCAACCGCTGCAAATCCTGCCATGGCCTGATGCTGGAAGGGACGGCGATTTCCAGGGCCCAGGCAGATCGCACCTTCAGCGTAGAGGGAACAACGGTCACTATCCCCAAGGGGGGACCGGTCAGTTGTTCACTTTGTCACGAAAACCCGTTAATGGGCGGAGAATCCACCGGAAGAACCGGAAGGGGCGGAGAATCCACCGGGGAAACCGGAAGGGGCGGTGAATCCACAGGGAGAACCGGAATGGGCCGAGAAACCACCGGGAGAACCGGAATGGGCGGAGAAACCACCGGGAATACCAGGCGGTAGATGCCGCATAGCCAACGATTGAGCCGAAACCGGCCCGCTCCCGAGGCGGGCCGATTTTTTTTGCGAAAGGGGTGGGACCCTCGGGACGCCACGCCCACATATTAGCGCCACGCCCCCCCTGCGCCGCTCTAACGGTTGGCCCGCGGCGCCTTTGGAAAACCACGCATAAGCCGCTTGTAAAAAGCCAAAACCTATGTTAGCAAAAGTTCCTTCAGCACAAATCCCGACGATTCCACTTGGTGTTCGCAATGAAAGGACCCGCTGCTCATGGCTGAAATCGCCCCGTTCCGGGGACTGCGCTATAATCAGGAAATCATCCCCGACCTCGCCGAGGTCGTCATTCCACCCTACGACGTGATTTCTCCCGAAGAGCAGGCAGCCTTTCACAATAGAAATCCTTACAATATGATCCGCCTGGAACTCGGGGCATCCAATCCTGGAGACACCGCGGAAAACAACGCGCACAGCCGCGCGGCCGCATTCATGAAACAGTGGGAACACCAGAGAATCCTTGTCCGCAACCCCAAACCCACCATCTACCACTACGAACTCGATTACGCCAACGGCCACGGCCCGCGCATGACGCGAAAGGGATTTATCTGCGTTCTGCGCCTCGAAGAGTTTTCCAGGGGCGGGGTCCGTCCTCACGAAAAGACCTTTCAGGCGATAAAGGACGAGCGGCTCTCACTCATGCTCGCCTCCAACGCCAACCTCAGCCCCGTATTCGCCCTCTACTCGGACCCCGGCGAAACGGTCCAGGCGGCCCTCGCCTCGGGGGCTAAAGCTCCGCCCGCGATTTCCTTTACCGACCACGCGAATAGGACCCACCGGGTCTGGCTTGTGACCGAACGGGAGGTCCTGAACGAGGTCCGAAAACTGATGGAAGACAAGGCCATCTTCATTGCCGACGGCCACCACCGCTACGAGACGGCCCTCAATTTCCGCAATGTCATGAGGGCGCGACACGGCTCGGATAACCCCGAGGCCACGTGCGAATATATCATGATGTACCTCTCCGATATGGACCAGGGCGGGCTGACCATCCTGCCGACCCACAGGCTGCTGAGAAATCTGGGCAAATGGGGCCTCGGCGAGTTTATGGAAAGGTCCGCGGCCCTCTTCGACGTCCAGCGTTTCGAGTCCGCGAACGGCTGCGAACTGAAGTGGAAGAGCGCTATAGAAGCCGGCGGCGGCAGGGAGGATATCACGATCGGTTTTTACTGCGAGGAAGCCGGCTGCGTCTACGTGCTCACCGCCAAGAGAAACGAGGTCTCCTCCCGCCTCGAACAAAAGGGCATCCCCGCCCCTTTGCGTTCCCTCGACGTGGTGGTGCTGGACCAGATCGTGCTCCGTGACCTTCTGGGCCTATCCGACGAGTTCCTGGGGAGCGAACACAACATCAGCTTCATGCACAATTTTTCCGAAGCCCTCGGGGCGGTCAAGTCCGGAAAATTCGACGCCGGTTTTTTCATAAACCCCACCAGGATCGGGCAGGTCCGAGACGTTGCGACCGCCGGACTCATCATGCCCCACAAGTCCACCTATTTTTATCCGAAGGTGATCAGCGGCCTGGTCATAAACCCCCTTTCTCCCAACGAGGATATAACCTGGTAGAAGAAAAATCCCCACTCACCCGTGATGCGCTCTTTAGTGGAAAACTGACCGTCCGCCAGGAAAAAGAGGGCTACCGCTTTTCCCTTGACGCGGTCCTGCTCGCGGGCCTTACCCGGATCAAGCCCGAAGAGCGCATCATCGAACTCGGGACCGGCTGCGGGGTGGCGCCCCTTGTTCTTGCCCACAGGAAGAAAAAACTCGGCACTGGCGGCATCGCGGCTGGAAGCCGCTCCCACGGGAACGAAATCGCGGCTGGAAGCCGCTCCCACGGGAACGGAATCGCGGCTGGAACCCGTCCCCACGGGAACGGAATCGCGGCTGCAAGCCGCTCCCACAGGATTGTCGGCATAGAAATCCAGCCCGAGCTTGCCAAGCTCGCCCAGGAAAACGTCGAAGAAAACGACCTCGGGGACATGGTCGAAATTCGTGAGATGGACCTTCGGCAGGCTGCCTCCCATTTTGAGCCGGGAAGCTTCGACCTGGTTCTGAGCAATCCTCCCTACAGAAAGCCGGGAAGCGGCAGGGTAAATCCCAACCGGCAAAAGGCCCTCGCCCGGCACGAGATCACCGCGACCCTGCCGGATGTTTTCGCCGCCGCCCGCCACCTCCTCCCCCAGGGCGGACGAATCGCGTTGATCTACCCGGCAACCCGGATCGGGCACCTTCTGTGCTCGGCGCACGAGCGGGGCTTTAGCCCAAAACGCCTGCGGATAATTCATTCGCGCCCCGGCGGACCGGGCAGGCTCGTGCACCTCGAATGCCGCAAGGGGGGCGGAGAAGAGGCCCGGATCGAGCCGCCCTTCTACGTTTACGGTGCAGACGGCGCCTACACCGAGGCGATGCGGAAGATGTACGAGGAGTAGAAGAGGAAACGTAGGGAACGTAGAAACGTAGGTTGGGTTAAGCGACAGCGAAACCCAACATGCTTAATTGGACCCGGCCCTTACATGCGGGCTTATCTGTTGATATAATAGTGCCGAGGTGTATAAAATAATATTTTAGCGTACTTGTACGTGCTCCCGAGAGGCGGTTGCGATCATGGACCTGGGGTTAAAGGGGAAAACGGCCTTTGTGGCCGGAGCGAGCAAGGGGCTCGGTAAGGCGATTGCCGCCGAACTCAGCATCGAGGGTGCAAGGGTAGCCATCTGCGCCCGCGAACACCCGGAACTGCCGCGCGCGGTCGAAGAAATCCGGGCCCTCACAGGCGGTGAGGTTATCGGTATTCCCGCCGACCTCACCGTGGCGGAGCAGGCAAAGGACTTCATCCGCAAAGGCCTGGAACATTTCGGGACGGTGGATATCCTCGTGAACAATGCGGGCGGTCCCCCCGACCGGAAGTTCCTCGAAATGGACGAGGACCTGTGGAATCACGGTTTTCGCCTCAACCTGCTCAGCACGATCACCATGACCCGCGAAGCCGTTCCCGTCATGATAAAGAAGCGCTGGGGGCGCATCATCAACATGACCTCCGTGTCGGTAAAACAGCCGATCGACGGGCTCATTTTGTCCAACACGTTTCGAATCGGCGTGGTGGGGTTTGCAAAAACCCTTTCAAACGAACTCGCCCCCCACAACATCACGGTAAACAATGTCTGCCCCGCGTACACCATGACCCCACGGGTGCGGAAGCTTTCCGCCGAGATAGCCGAAAAGCGGGGAATCACACCCGAAGAGGTCATCGCCGGGTGGGAATCCCAGATCGCGATGAGGCGGCTCGGCAAGCCCGAGGAAGTGGCAGCCCTGGTCGCTTTTCTCGCTTCCGAGCGCGCGGGTTTTATCACGGGAGATTCCATCCAGATCGACGGCGGATGGTACAAAGGGGTAATGTAGAAAATCACGGGGAGGAAGCCGCCGCTGAACGGCAGGCTGGAAAGCCTGCCCCACGGCGATAATCGGGGGATTCACCCTATGTTACCGGCATCGGGGTCGATTCCGGCCGTCACTTTATAGAGGTATTATCAAATGTCCAAACGTTCAGCTTATATTCGCGCGGTCGGCCGCTTTCTGCCCGAACGCAGACTCACCAATATCGATTTTGAAAAAATGGTCGACACCACCGACGAATGGATCATGTCCCGCACGGGGATTCGCGAACGCCGCATCCTCGATCCGGGGCTCGGGAACTCCTATATGTCGGTGCGGGCCGCCAGGGAATGCCTTGAACGGGCCGGGGTGGATGCCGGCGAAATCGACACTATCATCGTTGCAACGGTCACGCCCGACAGGCTCTTTCCGGCAACGTCCTGCGTGGTTCAAAGAGAAATAGGGGCAACGAAGGCGTGGGGATTCGACCTCGCGGCCGGATGCTGCGGATTTCTTTTCGCCCTTTCGACCGCCACGCAGATGATCGAGTCGGGCAGGAGCGGCAAGGTGCTCGTCATTGGAAGCGACGTGATGAGCGCCATTACCGACTATACCGACAGAAACACCTGCATTCTTTTCGGCGACGCGGCGGGCGCCGTGCTCCTGGATGTTTGCCCCGAGCCGGATCACGGCCTCCGGGATTTCATCCTCCACACCGACGGTTGCGGCGAGAAATTCCTGTACATGAAGGCCGGCGGAAGCCGCAGGCCTCCGAGCCGCGAAACCGTGGAAAACAGGGAACATTACATTACGCAGGAAGGGAAGAGCGTCTTCAAGGTCGCTGTCACGGAAATGGCCAACGTCGCGGCGCAAATCCTCGAGAAAAACGGCCTGACGGGCGCCGATGTCGCCCTTTTCGTCCCGCACCAGGCCAACCTTCGCATTATAGACGCCGCCGCCCGCCGCATGGGAATCGATAACGCCCGCGTGGTCATAAATATTTCGAAGTACGGAAACACCACCGCCGCAACGCTTCCTCTCTGTCTCTACGAAGCCGCGGTGGAAAAAAGATATGCCCTGGCGCCCGGCGACTACATCGTCATGGCCGCCTTCGGGGCCGGTTTTACATGGGGAAGCGCCCTGATACGCTGGTGGGAGTAGAACGAGACCTTCGCGCAATACTCAAATTTCGTCGTCCCGGCGGACCCCGGATCAGGTCCGGGGCAGGCACCGGGACCCGGGAAGCGGTGAAAAACCTGGATTCCGGCTTCCGCCGGAATGACGTTGCGGTAGCTGTAGGTTGGGTTAAGCGATAGCGAAACCCAACAATTCTCCGCATACGGGCCGTTCCTGTTGGGTTGCGCTATCGCTTAACCCAACCTACAACTTAACCCAACCTACAACTGTTAAATCCCCAGCACCCCGTCAACTTCCGCGCGCCGCTTTTCCTGTGAGATCCTGTCGTCCATCTCACGAAGCGTTTCGCTGATTTCGACGCGGTACTTTTCTTCCGCACCGGTGTCGCGTATCCGCTCGGGCAGTTTTTGCCATTCCCCGGCAAAGCGCGCGCGGATTGTTTCAACCGGCTCTCTTGGCCGCACCGGCTTGCCGCCCTCCATCACCACTTCCAGCAGGGGTTCTCCTCCGGAATCACCCCGCCCGGCCAGGCAAAGCCTGTCGTGGTCCATCGTGCCCCCGGCGTCATAGTGGCGGTAAACCTGCTTTTTGCCGATCCAGGTCTTCTTCCCGCTCGAAAGTTTCAATATAGGCCTGCCATCATACTCGACGAGCTTATAGACGATGTCCAGGTAAGGAGCGTCGGCCGAGACGCACAGCTTCGTTCCCACGGCATACAGGTCGATTGCGGCCCCCTTCGCGATAAGGGCATCAAGCCTGAACTCATCGAGGTTTCCGCTGGCCATTATCTTTACATCGCGCAGCCCCGCCTCATCGAGGATCAGCCGGACCCGCCCGCTCAATTCCGCCATATCGCCGCTGTCCAGCCGCACCGCGAGCAGCTTCTTTCCCTGCGCCGCCATTATTTTCGCGGCTTGGACGGCCTTTTTCGCCCCGGCTATGGTATCGTATGTATCGATTAAAAGGACCGTGTTATCGGGGAAGGCCTTCGCAAAGGCGAGAAATGCGTCCATCTCGCGCTCGAAGCTGGTCACGTAGGAATGCGCCATGGTGCCGAATACGGGGACCCCGTGGATCTTTCCGGCAAGGAGGTTGCTCGATCCGAGAAACCCGGAAATGTAGCTCGCCCGGGCGGCCTTGACCGCGGCATCGACACCCTGCGCGCGCCTCATCCCGAAATCGATTAGGCCCTTTCCCCGCGCCGCATGGACCACCCGCGCCGCCTTGCTCGCGACCATGGTCTCGATTTGCACGACGTTGAGCGCCAGGGTCTCGACGATCTGCGCCTCGATTATCGGGCCGGTGACTTCGAGAAGCGGTTCCTCGCAAAAGAAAATCCGCCCCTCCGGAATGGCCCTCACGCTTCCCGTGAAGCGGAAATCGCGAAGGTATTCGATAAACCGGGGTGAGAACCTGCCAAGCGAGGCAATATATTCGAGCGAGTCTTCATCGAAGCGAAGGTCCGAGAGAAGCTCGATCAGGTGCTCGAGACCGGCTGAAACGAAATAGGAGCGGAACTCGGGGTAATCCCTTATAAAGAGGCTGAAAGTGGCCTCGCCCGACATCCCCTCCTCGAGATAGCTCGCCGCCATCGTAAGTTCGTAGAGATCCGTCACCAGTTCAGGCGCGTACTCCCCCCATGGCCTCATTTCCCCTCCCCGTGTCCAACTCGTCTTGCTCGACGCCCGCTTCCGCACGGGCTTCCACAAGCCTCGCCCCGTAAACTTTCTTCATGCGCGCGAGCGCAAACTCATGCGATGCCGGGTCGATGTCGGCCACCGCGTTCACCGGGATCACCGCGGAATAGTTCCGGTTGCGCAACCCCCCCGTCGTATCCATGACGCAGATGGACGTAAGCACCCCGGTGACCCAGACCTCCCTGGGCGCAAACTCCAGGAGCAGCTCCGCAAGGTTGTTGCCGTAGAAGCCGGAAAAGCGCGTCTTGTCCACAATGGTTCTTCCCCCGGCGACGGCGAGTTCGGGAATGATATCCGACCCCCACGAACCTTTTACCGCGTGGCGCGGGAATAGTTCAAACTCTTTGTCCGCCGGCGCATGCGCGTCTCGAAGAAAAATGACCGGTTCGCCGGCCCCTCGAAATTCGTCCACGAGCGAGCGGATCACCGGAATGATCCTCCTCGCCTCATCCCCGCAGTAGAGTGCGCCTCGGGGGTCCATAAAATCGTTCAGCAAATCGATTACAAGCAGGACGCGTGACGGCATGATATCCCTCCTCCCCCTCGATTGTCGGCCCTCCCGGCCAAAGCGGAGGCTCTCCGCAACCGAGGGTCGAGAATTCAGTATATGTGATCTTGCGGCAAACCGACGAAATCTTTTTTAATATATCTCATATCCTGTATAATTCTACGCCATTGAATCTGTCTTGAAAAGCCTGTGATATAGATGTAATTGTGCGACAACAGGGACTACACGCCGTGACCCATGGAATTTGAAATCGTCGAGGTAAAAACCCGGGACGAATACCGAGGCGCCCAGGAACCCCTTGCGTTCCTGTGGCGCGGGACGGAATACCGGATTGAGCAAGTGGTGGATCGGTGGTATGAGGGGCGATTGGACTCGACCCGAATGCCGATGCTCTATTTCCGGGTAAGGGCGGGGTCCGGGGAACTTTTTATTCTTCGGCACCATGAATTTTTTCGCACCTGGAGCATCCGGGTCCCTGAAATCCGGGGCGTATAACAGGGACATTTGCCCTTGCCGGGGCCGCGCAAAGCCAATCCGGCCCAGTCCGCCCGCAACCCGCAACCCACAGGAGGGATTTGCCCTTGATCCGCATCGCCGTCATAGATGGACAGGGAGGTGGCATAGGCACCACCATCATCAGGAAGATAAAAGAAGTCTATGGCGAGCGGGCCGAGATCTGGGCGCTCGGCACCAACGCCATTGCCACGGCGCAAATGATGAAGGCCGGGGCAAACCGGGGGGCGACGGGTGAAAACGCGATCTGTCACTGCGCGGGGCAGGCCGAGGTCATCATCGGCCCCGTTTCCATCCTGGTCGCCAACGCCATGATGGGTGAACTGACCCCCGCGATGGTGCGGGCAATAGGGACCTCGCCTGCCCCCAAGCTTTTGCTGCCGCTGACGCAGGAATCGGTCGTCGTGGTCGGGACCCTTCGCGAGCCGCTCCCGCACATGGTTGAGAGGCTCGTTTCCGAACACCTCTCTATCTACATCCCACCGGCCGAAAGCGCCACATGAGCATCGATCCCGTACTCAAGAGCCCGCTTCTCGTGCTCGGAGGCGCCAAGAGCGGCAAAAGCTCTTACGCCGAATCCATATTCGAGCGGTTTGCTCCGCCGTTTCTCTACCTCGCGACAGCCCAGGTCCTGGACGATGAAATGAAAGAGCGCGTCAGCGCCCACAGGCTTCGCAGAAAGGATAGATGGGAGACGATCGAGTGCCCGATAATGCTTGCGGATACGCTGAGGGGGCTTGCCGGATGCGGCCGCCCCGCCCTTATCGACTGCATTACCCTGTGGCTGAGCAACCTGCTGTGCTTTTCCTCGACCGACCCCGATACGGCCGTGGCTGATTTGTGCGATGCGGTCCGCGCCGCGGACCATCCCCTGGTGATCGTCTCGAACGAAGTGGGGGGCGGGATAGTCCCGGAGAATGCGCTTGCCCGGAAGTTCCGCGACCTTGCGGGAAGCGCCAACCAGCAACTTGCCCGCATTTGCGCATCGGTTACGCTGGTTACGGCCGGTTTGCCCCTGCGGCTCAAGTAGAACACTACGATATGCTGAAAAGCTTTTCCACCGCGCTCTCGTTTTTGACCGTCATTCGGCCGCCTTTCACCCCATCCGTTATGGGGCCGGCGGAACTGGCCGCGAGCTTTTCCTGCTTTCCGCTCGTCGGACTCTGGCTGGGCCTGATCTATATGGGCGCGGCCGCCCTTCTTGGAGGCCTCGTTCCCGCCCTGCTTCTCGCAACCGGCATCTGCGCGCTCACGGTCGTTCTGACGCGGGGACTGCACCTCGACGGCCTGGCCGACCTGGGGGACGGAATCTGGGGAGGGGCCACCCCCGAGCGGCGGCTCGCGATCATGAAAGACAGCCATATCGGCTCGTTCGGCGTCCTCGCACTGGTCCTTGCCGTCTGCTTCAAGATCGCCGCGATCCACGGCCTGCTTTCCGCAAACCATCTCAAGCCGCTCCTTCTCGCCCCCGTATTCGCCCGGTTCGCAATGGTCGCCGCCGCGCTTGGAAGCACTTACGCAAGGAAGGAAGGACTCGGAAAGCCCTTTCTGGAACACGTGCGGACGCAGCACCTGGTTATGGCCGCAATTTTTTGCATTCTGCCCGCGGCGGCGGCAGGACCGCTTTTCCCGGCCTATTTCATCCCGGTGCTCGGCGCTGTTATTTTCTTCAGGTTCATATCGACTCGGTTTCTCGGGGGGATGACGGGCGATGTGCTCGGGGCGTTGAGCGAGACAACCGAGATTATCGTCCTGGCCCTCGGGGCGTGTTCAGCTTAGCCCCGATACCGTGCACTTAAGGCGCAGCTTCCCCTCAGGGGTTACGACCGGAAAAGACGTTGTTGAAAAATATCTCCACACCTGCGGTCCGGGCGGGGATCAACCCCGCCCCTACGTCCCAAGGACGGCATCAGACCCGCCGTAAATCCGTAGGGGCGGGGTTGATCCCCGCCCGGACCACCGGGAGTTCAAGATCTTATTCAGCA
>JBAQYM010000115.1:0-12154 GCA_049300095.1 Syntrophobacteraceae bacterium | reverse complement strand
CAGGAGTGCGTGATGGGTTGCGCGGGGCGCTCCACCCATCCTACACGATCCTACGCGATACATCGAACTTTCATGAAATGTAAGAGTCATCACGTTGCGACGGCGACAAGCCTCGTTAAATCCCCACGCGGGAGGGCGTTTCGCATCTCTGGGTTTTGGAATGTGGTTTTCCGCCCTTGACTTTCACCTTTTATTCACCTAAATTGGTCTTGTAACCATTCGATACTGGATGGCGGAAAGCTGGGACCGGGAGGAAAAATATGGCTGGGCTGACTCCGGCACAAGAGAAGGTTTTCGAGTTCATTCGGGACCATATCGACCGAAACGGGTATTCGCCATCCTTTGAAGAAGTTCGCCGGCACATGGGTTTTCAGTCTCTAAATGCGGTGTCCAAGCACCTGAAGCAGATCGAGCGGCGCGGCTATATCAGCATTCCCGAGAAGAATCAAAAGCGCGCCCTCGACCTGGCGCCGCTCCGGGCGGCTTCGGCAACCAGTATTCCCTTCCTTGGAGTGGTGGCCGCGGGAAATCCGATCGAGGTGGTCGAGGTCCCGGAATCAATCGAGGTGCCGGAAAGCTTTTTGGGAAACGGCGGCAACTTCGCCCTGCGAGTCCGGGGGGATTCCATGATCGAGGATGGAATAAGAAGCGGCGATATCCTGATCATCACCCGGCAGGCCCATGCCGAAAACGGCCAGACGGTGGTGGCCCTGGTAAACGGGGAGGCGACGGTAAAAAAGCTCTATCAAAAGGCGAGCGAGACCGAGCTTAGACCGGCAAACTCGGAGATGAAGCCGATCCGCGTTCCCACGGAAAATGTCGAGATCGTGGGGATAGTCATGGGGCTCATCCGCAACTACAAGACACATAAGCGGTCGTAATAATTAGAGCAATTCTTAATACAGCCTCAAAATATCATAAACTTGAACATCCCCGATTTTTATGCGGCCCTGGAAGAAATACGGCGGCCCGAGCTTAAAAAACGCGTGCTCGTTTTGGCAGAGCCCGGCGACAGGTCGGTAATCCAGGGAGTAAACCGCATCGCCCGAGGCGAGGGCATATCCGAGGGCATGCCCGTTTCCCATGCCCGCCGCATCTGCCGCCGCATGGTCGCCATCCCGTCGGACCTTTACCATTACCGGGAAAAGCACCGGAACATCACCGAGGAAATGGGGCGGTTTTCCCCCCTGGTGGAAGGGACCTGGCCGGGGTCATACTTCCTAGACATTACCGGTACAAGACGCCTCTGGGGGCCAGAGCCGGATATCGCCTGCCGGATAGAAAAAGAACTCGCGGGAATTACCGGCCTCCATGCCCGGATCGGTCTTGCCTCCAACAGGCTGGTAAGCCAGGTTGCCGCAAGCTGTATCGGTCCCGGAGACCTTGGTTTTATTTTTCCCGGAAACGAAACGTCTTTTCTGTCTCCTCTTCCGATGACACTGCTTCCCGGAGTGGGTGAGGTTACCGCCTCAAAGCTTGCCGGATTCAATATCAGGACCATCGGTCAACTCGCCTCTTTTCCCTTGAAGATGCTGGCCGCGGTTTTTGGCAAAACGGCGGACCGGCTCCTTAAAGCCGCAAAGAGCATAAGAAAGAGTACCATCGACGCCATCCTCGCCGCCCGCACCGACAACGGCCCTTATCAATCCCTTGAAGATTTTCTAAAACGAATTGTCATCCATCCCTCAGATGCCGCGGTCCTGGTTAAAAGCGGGACCCTGGACCCAATCTCGGGCGGCCTCAACCGGCCGCAGATTCTGTGGTTCATGGAAGCGTGGCTGAACAGGGTCTCCGCCACCAAAAACGGAAAGGACCAGACGCAGCAGATGCGGGTGAGGGCCTTTAATAAACTCCCGCCGATTGCGGTCCCGGTCCTTCCCGATTTTTCCGACCGGCAGAAATGGGCTCAAGAGTGGGAAACCCTGAGGTTGATCCTTTCCGTCCACCCATTGGACCTGGCGGAATCTTTTTTCCGATCCGTTCGGCAAACTATTGTTCCCGCCTCAAATTTTGCGGCGCACGTCGGCAAGAAAATATGGGCCAGGGGCTGGCCCGTCACCCGGAAGGAAGTCCTGACCCACGAGGACGAAGGCATGGAATTTTTTACCTTCGAGGACAAATCGAGCATCTTCGAGACAGTTTTTTTCCCAAGAGCATTCCAGCGCTTTTGCCAGGACCTGGACATGAACCATGCGTATCTGCTTTTGGGGGAGGTCCAAAGCGAATTTGGCGCGGTGACCCTCAACGTGCAACATACTCAGCCGGATTCCCGTGATGGGTTTGTAGAAACTCGAGCCGGCTCCCTTGCTCTCGATAAAGGAAGCGCCGAAATCCTCAAAAAGAACTCGGCGCTATGGTATAGGTGAAAGTTGAAATTATGCCTGCCCGCTCGATGACGTTGAAGGAACGCCTGGTTGCCATGGATAAGCCTACCTTTTTTTAGAGGACCTGAATGTGGGGGTGACAACATGAAGCTGGTCACAAGAGTTGACGAGGCGGTCAACAGACAGAATATCCCGCCCGGGAGCCGCATCTATGTATCCGGCAACGCGGCAACGCCGCAGGTGCTTCTCCGGGAACTCAGCCGCAATGAAAACATCACGGATGTCGAATTGCTCAGTCTGCTGCTTCTGGGCGAGCTCGATTCGCTGTTCTGTGAGGAGTGCTGCGAGCGCATCACCCACAGGGTGCTTTTCAGCAGCGGCCTTTCCAGGGCGGCCTTGAACAGCGGGCAGGCCATGTATCAACTGATGCATCTTTCGGATATCCCGCGGCAGCTCCGAAACTACCTGCGACCCGATATCGCGTTCGTTTCGGTCAGCGGGCCGGATAAGGGGGGGAACTACAGCCTGGGGACAACGGTTGAAGGCGTTCTTGCCGCCATAGAGACCGCGAAAGCGAGCGGCGGCCTGGTCATCGCCGAACGTAACGCCCAGATGCCCTTCATTTTGGGCTCGACGGTTCCCGCCGAGATGATCGACTTTGTGATCGATACCGATTATCAACTACCCCTCAATCCTTCTCACCGGCCCGATGAGCGCGCCGAAAGGATTGGACGGCTCATCGCCGAGCGATACATTCACGATGGCTGCACGCTCCAGTTCGGCATCGGTGAAATACCGGAGGCGGTAACGGACGCCATCCTCGCCAAGGGGGTCCGGGACCTCGGGGTCCATACGGAGCTATTTGCCACGGCAATGAGAAAGCTCGTCAACGCGGGGGTGATCACCAACAAATACAGCCGCAGGAATTTCTCGGTTTCGACCCTGTTCCTGGCTGAAAACCAGGAAGGCTACGACTGGTTCGGCATGAACAGTTCGATCCAGAGCCGGCCCTGTGATTTGACGAACAGCATCCTCCATATTGCCGGCGAACCGAAGATGGTGGCAATCAACAGCGCCATCGGAGTGGATCTGCACGGAAACATCTGGGCCGATTCGCTGAATGCAAACCAGATCTATAGCGGGATAGGAGGACAGTCCGATTTTCTGCGGGGGGCCTACCTCTCGGAAGGTGGGGTGCCGATCATCGGGCTGAAGGCATCCACAAACTCGGGGAAATCGAAAATACTGGAAAAATCGCCGGAGGGGGTTACCGTCACGGCCATCGCTGCGGACCCGGTCGTCATCGTTACGGAATATGGGGCCTTCGATCCGCGTGGACTGAGCATTTGCGAGCATGCGGTAGGGATCGCTCATTTGGCCGAACCCCAACTAAGAGATGACCTGCTGCGGCATATCTACGAAAGCGATCGCTTCCACAAGCCTCGCCAGGCGCTCAAAGACAATCGGCCGAAGGGATTTACCGCCTTCGAGGACATCTGAGACGAGTTGCGTGCAACGCCCGGTTCGATTCCAGGGGCCGAGTGAAATCTCAAGCGCTCACCCTCCGGAGTGGATAATTTCATAATAAGGAAGGTGATTACTTGCGATCAAGCGGTCGGGACTCAGCGTTCCCCTTCAGTCCACCGGGTTTGAGGCAACGGCCTCCGCGCGGAGTCGGGCGGTCGGGGTGCTGAGCGGCGAAATCGCGCCGGCGGTTAACATAAGACCCCGCCGCGCCGGATCGCCGCGATAGGAACTCCGGCATCCTTCGGGATTGGCAGGGGAAAAAATAGAACCCGCGAAAAGGACTCAGGAAAGGAGTGGACGCGCCATGAAGGTAATCAAATTGGGTTTCAGTTTTTCGGTGCTGTTAATTCTGCTCGTGGCGGTGGCTTTTACAGTCGATGGGCAGGGGAAAACGGTCAACCCCGCCAACGAGATCGCGCTTAGCGCGCAGGGACAACAGTCGGGCCAGTTCAACGCCCCCGACCTGACGGTCAGCTACACGTACAATCGCACCGGCGGCGCCATGCAGCTAAGCGGAAACGTTCAGTTCGGCATGAGCATACAGGCCAACTACGCAGTCGTACAGACTTTCCACCTGGGCGTGACGCTGGTGGACGCCCAGGGTAATGTGCTGGGGGAACAAGGGATCACCTCCGCTTTTGGCGCCAATGTCGGTGATACGATCGATTTCAGCACGTCGGTGGTCGTCCCTTCGCAAGTCGCGGCCATGGTATTCACTTACTCCGGCCAGGCATACTCGATCGGCCGCGGCGGCTCGAACCCGACCAATTTTTGGTTTAACCCTTTCACCAAATAGGTTTGAAAACCTGCGCGGGGTTAAGCTGTGATCGGCACGGACTGCCGCGGCCCCAGCGCAACGGTGAAAGACCATTCCGCACGGCGAAAAAGGACCAGGGCTTAAGAACTTATCCGGAAATAAGCGTGTAAGGGCTTTCGGGGTTGTTGCGCGGATGGCGTATCTCAGAATTCCATGCAGTCACATACAGCCCAGGATCCAAGGCGGGCGGTGAGGCTCAGTTAACGGCGTGCTGGGGGGGACTTTAGCCATAAAATCCCCGATGGGCTTCGCCCGCGGGCAACGAGCTGCCCGGGCCGACCGCGGAACCGGTTCAATTGCCCGCGTATATTCCTGCTGTGCTTGGCGCGGTCAGCGGGTGGTCGTGCCGCCTGTGGACACAGGATCAACGGGTGCGGTAAAATCGCGCCGGCCCGCGTGGCTTCACGGACACATCGGAAAGAGATGGAGTCAGGCGGGTCATCGCTCTCGTGTGCATTGCCGCCATACTTTTTGAACTGGTGCGATTTGCCGCGGCAATGGTGAATCTGAAGCTGTTGGGGTTAGTACACCAGCATGATTCCGTAAAGGGCTCTCGGATTGAGTTCGGATCCGGCGACTTTGGTGGGATCTCCAAGGCCAACCTGGAGATCCGTTCTGATGCGGACTTTCTTGCCGGTAGATTGCGCCGCGAGCGCCACGGAGAGGGACTCTTTCTCCCTTCCCGCCACGGCCTGATAGAATTTAATCGTGGTCCCTCCACCCGCGGCGGGGAATGATATTTTCAGCACCACTTTAAATGTTGCCGCATCCCCCTCCTGCATCGACCCCGCGAGCAGCACCGCGCCATCGTCCATGTAGGTCTTGGCCGCATGGGAGACCGTGGGCAGCGCGACCAAAAGACCCAGAAACAGAACAAAACCCAATAATAATGTTCTCATGATCATAGTTCCTCACGTTTATGGGTGGATGTTCGATATCCGGTCCATAACAGCCGAATGACACATAACCGCGTCTCGCTTACACTAAAGCAAGCCACGGAAATCGTTCAACAATTCTTCAGTATGATTTACCGTCAGGGAGTTCCGCAATCCAGTAAGTTCAGAAAATCTACCATAATTCCATGACAGGCGCAAGGATACCGGCACAATATATTTAAGACTTGAGCGAGAAAGGTCTAGAAAGGTGTAAAAGTAAAATCAAAATTTGCCCTAAATAATGTCGATGCCTGTTCCGTCGGTCGGAGGTAAAACGAAAAACCTTGCATGCATGGCAACTATTATATATGCTCTATAGGGTTCCAATATTCTTCGCTATTGAACGAACAATAATAAATGGCTAACAAATTAATAGCCGTTATCGTAAGAGCATCTTGTGCAATCTCATTATAAGTCAACGGCAATGTTGAATTCTGCCCGGTTGTCATTGTGCTGGTGTCTGCGGGGCGAACGGGAAGTGGCGGAGTTCCGGTCTGCCCTTCCCCTCGAGACGCCGATGAACACGGCGCCCCGGCCCCAATGCTGTTGCCTTAAGCGTTAACGTACCCTGTTTTGTCATTTCGACCGGAGGGAGAAATCTTGTTTGTTCCGCACCACGGAAAGATTTCTCCCTCCGGTCGAAATGACAATATGCTCAAGCGATTCGTTAAGGCAACAGCATTGCGCCCCGGCCCTGGCCATCGATCCTTTTCGTTCAGCGGATTTTATCCGAGTCGCAGCCGGGCATTTGAAATTTATGTGAATGAGCAGACAAAGGAGCCCTATATGCGCACGATAGACCATAGCAGCGGAGCATGTCAGTCGAAGCGGTATGCCGTGTCCCTCATTGTCCTGGCTGTCTTCCTTTTCATCGTCTGTCCGCCGTCCTCGTACGCGGCGCTCGATGAGTGGACCTACACGGGGGATATGCTCACGCCTCGCGGCTCTCACACGACGACCTCACTTGCTGACGGGAAGGTCCTGGTGACCGGCGGCCTTTCATCCTCCAACGCCCCTTCAGGGACCCTTGCCTATGAGCAGGCCGACATTTACGACCCTTCAACCGGGACATGGGCTGCAACGGATACCCTCGGCAACAGACGTTTTCGACACTCCGCGACCCTGCTCCCCAACGGGAAAGTCCTGGTCGTCGGCGGACAGGGTCAGGCCGCGTGGTCCGCTCTCGCAGCCTGCGAACTCTACGATCCTTCGACCGGACAATGGGACTCGACGGCGGACCTCGCCGGGGCACGGTACCATCACACCGCTACGCTTCTTCCCAACGGGAAGGTGCTGGTGGCCGGGGGGTATATCAGCGGTCTCGCCACGGCCACCTGCGAACTCTACGATCCTTCAACGGGGCTGTGGGAGGGGACCGGAAGCATGGCGATGACACGCCGAAATCATACGGCGACGCTTCTTCCCGACGGCAAGGTCCTGGTGGCCGGAGGATTCGGCAAGCTATCCGGGGTTGGCGGCAGTGAGGCTCGTCTCAAGAGTTGCGAGATCTATAACCCGTCAAACGGCGCCTGGAGCAATACGGGAAATCTCGGAGTAGAGCGCATGACTTTCACGGCAACGCTTCTCAACAACGGTCAGGTGCTTGCCGCGGGAGGCTACGGGTATGACGGCGGCGGCGGCAGCGTCTTACTTGAGACCTCCGAGACCTACAATCGTTCCAGCGGTGCATGGACCCCAACGGGTGAAATGAGTGAGACGCGCTCAGGCCATGTGGCAATACTCCTTCGCAACGGGAAGGTCCTGGTGTTGGCCGGAGGGGCGGAAAGCAGTTACCGCGGCTCTGATGTCTACGATCCCGCGACCGGCCTCTGGACCGTCACGGGAAGCCTGAACATATCCAGGCTCAATCACTCCGGGACCGTCCTTCCGAACGGGAGTGTGCTGGTAACCGGCGGGTTTTCGGGCGCCTGGGACATCAACCTTGGCTACATCAGTGACAACAGTTGTGAAATCTACGACTATTCGAAACAAATTCCCGCGGCTATCGACCTGTTACTCGGGCAGTAAGAGGGTAACTCGACACCCGCAGGGACACCGACGAAAAATGGGTCAGCCCGACCCGGGCTGACCCATTGGCATTTCCCGGAGGCGGCAACCGGATTTGAACCGGTGTATAACGGTTTTGCAGAAGTGAAAAATTCCGCGTAGCCTTGAAAACACCAGGGGTGCTTTCCGAAAAGAAGCGGGTTTCAATCCGAATCCGCAACCTGTCCGCAACCATTTTCCGCAATTGACGAAACCAGTTCCAATTTCTGCCGCACAGGCCCAAGGGAAATTATACGGCCCCGGCCCCGGCCCCGCCCCCGGTCCCCTCCCGGCAAGCCCACCAGGAATTTTCTGTGGCGTAACATGAGCCCGTGCGGTATGCTTTCGGCCTGAGCAGCGGTCAGTCGCTCCAAGCGACTATCCCGCGATAGAAAAATGTGGAGGGCACATGGGCATCGAAGAAG
Source organism: Syntrophobacteraceae bacterium (assembly GCA_049300095.1). Taxonomy (GTDB): domain Bacteria; phylum Desulfobacterota; class Syntrophobacteria; order Syntrophobacterales; family Syntrophobacteraceae; genus SbD1. Next base: position 4,080 of record JBAQYM010000115.1, on the reverse strand, counting down.
CCGGCTCGATTATTCTTATAATTGTCATTGCATTCCTGCTTCGGCATCTGCATAAGACCGGGAAGGAGATACAACGGCAACAGCGCGACCTTGAAGAGAAATAGGCATTAAGCTCAAAGAGCGCCTGTCGCAATTCGCTCCCGCCCCCCGAGCAAATCAGCGCGCCGGGTCCGCCCTCGGATGATCGGCGTCATCGCAGTCCTCACAGCCCGCCGCAACCTGATAGGGCCTCTGCCTTGGCAGATGGGGCCTGGAAGCGATCTTCGCACCCTGGAAGTCCTGGAAGTCAATGCTGATAGAGTTGTCGAATTCCGGGCTCATGGTCGAGTGATGGACCCGCGTGGTAAAGTCGGCCCGGGCGCCCGTGGGATCACCAGCGAAAAAAGGGGTCAGCCCGATAAGGACTGACCCCTTGGAATTTTCTGGAGGCGGCAACCGGATTTGAACCGGTGTATAACGGTTTTGCAGACCGCTCCCTTGCCACTTGGGTATGCCGCCTCGCTGCTCAAGCATTCATATCTAATTGAAATGAAAAACCGTGTCAAGCCGGAAAGTTCCGCCGCAAGGTCCCGCCGGCGCGCGCGGGACCTTGGCAACATCCAACACCGAACACCCGGCAGCCGGCATCAAGCATCCGGCCTTGGTCCGCCGCATCAGCCCTGCACGAGCTGGAAGGCGCTCAGCCCGGCGTAGACTGCCGCCGTGTCGAGTTCTTCCTCGATGCGGAGCAGTTGGTTGTACTTTGCCAGGCGGTCGGACCTCGAAAGCGAGCCCGTCTTAATCTGGCCGCTTCCGGCCGCGACTGCGAGGTCCGCGATGATCGCATCCTCGGTCTCGCCCGAGCGGTGGGATATGACGGTCGTGTATCCCGCCTTGTGCGCCATGTTGACGGCCTGCATCGTTTCGGTGATGGTGCCGATCTGGTTGAGCTTTATCAGGACCGAATTGGCGATCCCCTCCGCGATGCCCCGGGCGATGATTTTCGTGTTGGTGACGAAAATGTCGTCTCCGACCAGTTGGATCGTGTTCCCGAGCTTGTCGGTGAGGGCCTTCCACCCCGGCCAGTCGCCCTCGGCCATGCCGTCTTCAAGCGAAATGAGGGGATAGCGCTCGGCCCAGGTGCTGTAGTATTCGATCAACTCGGCGGGGCTTTTCCTCGGCTTTGCTTCCGCCGCCAGCACATACTCGCCGTTATCGAAAAATTCGCTCGCCGCGGAATCCATGGCAATGAAAATGTCCTCACCGGGCCGGTAGCCGGCGGATTCGATGGCGAGCATCAGCATTTCCATCGCCTCTTCGTTTGACTTGAGGCTCGGTGCGAAGCCGCCTTCATCGCCCACCGAGGTGTTGTACCCCTTGGACTTGAGGACCTTTTTAAGCGTGTGGAAGGTCTCGGACCCCATGCGAAGCGCTTCGCTGAAGCTGGGCGCGCCCGCCGGGACGATCATGAATTCCTGGATATCGAGGTTGTTGTCCGCGTGCGCCCCCCCGTTCAGGACGTTCATCATGGGCACGGGCAGAAGGGTCGCGGAAACGCCGCCGAGGTAGCGGTAGAGCGGGAGGCCGAGTTCGGCCGCGGCCGCCCGCGCGACCGCCATGCTGACCGACAGGATCGCGTTGGCCCCGAGCCGGCCCTTGTTGTCGGTCCCGTCGAGTTCCACCATGTAGAGGTCGATGGCGCTCTGCTCCGTGGCGTCGAAGCCGATGATCTTCGGCCCGATCTCGTCATTGACATTCTGGACGGCCTGGAGCACGCCCTTGCCCATGTAGCGGTCCGGGTCGCCGTCGCGGAGTTCGAGGGCTTCCCTCGATCCGGTGGACGCCCCCGACGGGACGGCGGCCATGCCGAAGTAGCCGCTGTCCAGGAGCACTTCGGCCTCGACGGTCGGGTTGCCGCGCGAGTCCAGGATTTCTCTTGCTTTAATCGATAAAATTTCGCTCATCAGTCCTCCTCCTTGTAGGTGGTCTATCTAATAAATTCGGTGACGTATTATTGCGAGCATTATGTTCTGGTCGCCTTCCGGTATGGACCGCCACATCGTCATTCCCGCAGTGTCTCTGGGCGGGAATCCAGCAACTATGGGATAACTCGTTTTGCTCCACCGCATTGCGAAAACGCTGGATTCCCGCCCAGAGACACTCAAACAGGGAATGACGATAGTATAGCCCGCTCCTTTGCGTCAGGCCCATGCATTCTATACGTCACTGTAATTTTATGTAACTGTGTACTAAGTCGCGGCGGAAATCGCGGCTTCAAGCCGCTCCCACATGGTTTGTGGCGTGATGCGGACCGGCGCGCGGACGGGTTCGTTTCCGTCCGCGCGCTTATGATAATGGAAAACTATGTTGACCGGCTGAAGAATCTGCTATTACAATAAAAATTTTGAATACGACTAAAAATACCCAGGAAAGGACCGAACCAATGGGAGCCGTTTTGACAGCAGGAGAGTTGCGCAAGGGGAGCAAACTCGAAATTGACGGGGAACCTTATCTGATCGTTGACTTCGAGTTTTCCAAGCCGGGGAAGGGGCAGGCGCTCTACCGCTGCCGGCTGCGCAACATGATCACCGGAATTCAGTTTGACCGCACCTACCGCTCGGGAGACAAATTCAGCGCGGCCGACCTCGAAGAGCAGGAGATGCAGTATCTTTATAGCGACGGCGGGACGTATCATCTGATGAACACGTCGAGCTACGAGCAAATCGAAATGCCGGCCGACCAGGTCGGAGACGCCGCCAATTTCCTGGTGGAAAACCTCAACGTAAACGTGCTCCTCTTCCAGGGACGCCCCATCGGTCTTACCCTTCCCAACTTCGTGGAACTCCGGATCACCCAGTCCGATCCGGGCATCAAGGGAGACACCGCATCGGGCTCGACCAAGCCCGCCATTCTCCAGACCGGCTACGTCATCCAGGTGCCCCTGTTCGTAGAAGAGGGGGAGGTCGTGCGCATCGACACCAGGACCGGCTCTTACGTGGAGCGCGTTAAGGGATAATGAACGGCTCCGAGCGGGAAATTCTCGCCGGGAAGCGGCGCTTCCTGCATATCCGGTCCCGCGCGCTGCGCCGTATCCGGGCATTTTTCGACGGCGAGGGTTTCCTCGAAGTCCAGACCCCGGTGCTCACGAGCGCCCCGGCCCCCGAAACCCACATCCGGACGATTGCGGCCGACGGCGGGCGCTACCTTTCCACCAGCCCCGAACTCTTCATGAAACGCCTGCTCGCGGCGGGGTATGAAAAAATCTACCAGATATCCCCCGCATTCCGCGCGGGCGAGCGCGGCCGGCTGCACCACCCCGAGTTCACCATCCTGGAATGGTACCGATCCGGTGCGGATTATAGGACTTTGCAGGATGACTGTCAAAGACTGGTCCAAAGCGTGTGCGGGGCGCTCGGGCCGGATTGCGCGCCGCGAAGGGGAGACCGGGCGCTCGCCGCCGGGGGAGAATGGACGCGGATGAGCGTCCGGGAAGCCTGCATGGAGTTTGCCGGCTGGGACCCCGGTCCCGATCCCGATGAGGACCGCTTCGATACGGTCATGGTGGAAAAAGTCGAACCAAATCTCGGGTTTCCCGCCCCGTGCATCCTTGAGGACTACCCCGCGGGCCGCGCCGCCCTGGCCAGGCTCAAGCCGGGCGACCCGGAAGTCGCCGAAAGGTTCGAGCTCTACTGGGCGGGGATCGAACTCGCAAACGGTTTCAGCGAACTCACCGACCCCGCCGAGCAGCGCGCCCGCTTCGAGGCCGCGATCTATCTCAAGCAAACCCGCGAAGGCGTCCGCCCCAACATGCCCGAAGCCTTCCTCGAAAGCCTCCACAACCTCGGCCCCTGCGCCGGAATCGCCTTCGGCGTCGACCGCTTCGTCATGCTCCTTGCCGGGGCGGATGATATCGATTCGGTGACGGCGTTTTCGCCGGAAATGGCGTGAGAGCGCGGTTTTTATCTTGACATTTGTAACCATCGGCCCTTGCCCTTCCGGCAGTCCGGGCGGGGATCAACCCCGCCCCTACGCATTTGCGGCAGGTCTGATGCCGTCGTTTGAACGTAGGGGCGGGGTTGATCCCCGCCCGGACTGCCGGAA
>JBAQYM010000114.1:0-55731 GCA_049300095.1 Syntrophobacteraceae bacterium | reverse complement strand
TGTTTTTGGGCGGGAATCCAGTGTCTCTCCAGGCTGTTGCAAAAACAAAGACCCTGGATTCCCGCCCAAAAACACTGCGGGAATGACGGTTTTGGAGTTCGCCTCCCGGATCTAAAGTATAACAATTCGTCGCACTTTGACTTGGGCAACAGCCCCTAAAGCACCCCCCCTGCCGCCGGAGACGGATGCCCCCGGTGACGTATGTCCCCCCGAGACGAAGGCGTGCGGGGTAAATTCCCGCCGCCGTCTCAGCATAACCATTTTCACCAGATACTTTGGAGGCACAACAGTCATGTCGAAAAAAGCAGCAGCGCCGATGAAAGACGAACCCCGGGCCGCCGCCGCGCCCGCCGCGGAACGGGAATCCTGCACATTCATATGCAGCCGCGACACGCTGGACGGCTCCTACCCCGCGCTCATCCTCGCGATAAACGCCCGAAGGCTCGGAATGGACGCCAGCATCTTCTACACGTTCATGGGCATAAACGTGATCCGAAAGGGCGGGGCCGCCAAGTGCAAGTTCATTCCCGCCGGGACGATGGGGGCCATTCCCGGAATGTCGAGCGTTGCAACCAAGATGATGCGCAAAAAAATAGACGACGCCGGCATTCCGTCCCTCGAAGATCTCATGGAGATGGCCCAGATCGAAGGGGTGAAATTTATCGCCTGCCAGATGACCATCGATATGATGGGCCTCAGCCCGGATGATTTTATCGAAGGGGTCGAAATCCAGAATGCCGCGGCCTACCTCCGGCACGCCCGCGACTGCAAGATCAATATGTTTACATAGGGCCCGACCGGACGTCCGCCCGGCGCTCTCGTCGGGCGGACCCGCAGGCCCGCCCCGACAGGCGCTCCGGGCGGCGGGTCCGGCTCCGGTCGACCAACCGGTTTTTCCATCTGCTCATGCGTTTGATATTTACCTTCGGCCGATGGCCCCTTCCAATTTCGGGGTATCTGTTTTATATTCGTCAAGCTGTGGCGAGTAGCCGCAAACTCCTTCTCCCGTTGCGTCCCGGCTGTAAAGTTCCCTTTCGATTCAGCCGCTCACCTGGAGCGGTCGTGTACAGGCCCGATTCGATTTCCTCTTTTCGATTTCCCGAAACGCTTGGCGGAACCGCTGTTCCTTTTTCTTCCGGGGGTAAAAATGCGAACAAGACTCCTGATTTTTTCGACAATCGTCGTTCTCTCATTCTGCGCGTCGTTTGTGCTCCCTTCGGCCGTGCCGGCGCAAACCACGCCCCGCGAAGGCTCTGTCTTTCCCGACCTTTCGCTCCCTCTTCCCCAGAAAATTGACGAAAGAAATTACCTGCAGGTGGAGGAAGGCCCCTTCAAGCTCTCCCAGGTGAAGACGGAAGTGCTGATCGTGGAAATCTTCAGCATGTACTGCCCGTACTGCCAGAAGGAAGCCCCCAACGTTAACGGGCTCTTCGAGGCGCTGGCCGCCAACCCGAAGCTCAAGTCCAGGGTGAAGCTCATAGGGATCGGGGCCGGCAACTCCTCTTTCGAGGTGAATGCCTTCAGAAACCTGTACCGGATCGAGTTCCCGCTGCTCCCGGACGGGGACCTCGCCATACACAAACAGCTCGGCGCGGTCGGCACACCGTATTTTTTCGTTCTGCGGAACAAGGCCCCCGGGCGGCTCGAGGTGATCTATTCGCAGGTGGGGAGCTTTGGCGACCCCGCCGCGTTTCTTGACATGATCGCGGCCAAGATCGGCCCCGGAAAGAAGAAGTAGCGTGATTTTTCGGCCGTCGAGGCGGAGGTTTATATGAAAAAAATATTCGCGGTACTGATGGTCCCCGTAGCCGTTTTGTTTTTTTGCGCGGCTGCTTTTTCTGAGTCCGAGCAGTTCAAGGGCAAAATCTATCAGCCCGGAAAGCTCAAACCCATCGACAGCCAACCCCGGTTGAAGCCGGGAGACAAGGCCCCCGATTTCACGCTTCCCACTATTGACGGCGGGCCGGTTTCTCTCAGCGGGTATGCCGGGAAGAAAAACGTCGTGATATCCTTCGTTCCGGCCGCCTGGACCCCGGTGTGTTCCGACCAGTGGCCGGGGTATAATATCCTCAAGGAGATGTTTGATCAACGGGACGCCGTCCTGGTCGGCATTACGGTGGACAATGTTCCCACCCTCTTTGCCTGGACCCGCGAGATGGGCGGAGTGTGGTTCCCGGTGGCCTCGGATTTCTGGCCCCACGGGGAGACGGCGCAAAAATACGGCGTGCTGCGCTCGAACGGGGTCTCCGAGCGCGCCCTGTTCATCGTGGACAAGAAAGGGACCGTGCGCTACATCGACGTTCACGACATAAACGAGCGGCCCAACCTGGAAACGCTTTTCAAGGAGTTGGACAAGCTCGGGAAATAAACCTCGCCGCGCCGTGGGAGCGATCTGAAGCCGCGATTTCCGAAACACCGTGGGAGCGGCTTGCAGCCGCGAGTTCCGCGACCCCGCGCGCCGGCCTTTGTTGGAATTAAACGGACCACAGGAGGACAGCGAATGGAAAAGAAGAGGCGAATGGTGCGGGGACAGTGTCCCCAGTGCGCGTGCGGCGATGTTTCCTTTATCCCCCCGGAAAAAATGAAGGAAAAGTACACCGGACCCAAGGAAGAGATCGAAATCCTGTGCCCGAGCTGCGGCGCGAAGATCAAGGGAGAACTCGAACACCAGGATGAAAAATAGCCTGGTTGGCGAGGATGTGCCGTGATCGTGGGGCGGGCTTTTCCGGCCCGCCCACCTGTATAGCTTGTAGCTTGTAGGTTGGGTTAAGCGGAGCGAAACCCAACATATTCATGGTACAGGCAAATATCTGTTGGGTTTCGCTCCGCTTAACCCAACCTACACTCATTTAATATGGCAGTGCTCAGTGGACGTCATTGCCTTTAAATGAAATCGGGCTTTCTGTTAACCGGTTGATTATCAACAAAATATCCCTAAATTCCCCTTAAGAGGGGGGATTTCAGGCGCCCGGATAATCCGGCTGCAGTACAAACCCGTAACCTGTAACCCGCAACCAGAGGAGTAAAGGATGATTAGCACGCCTAAAAGCTGTCCCGGGTGGGAGCAATTCAAAAACCTGTCTTCCGTCGAATGCAAATGCCCGGAATGTGGGAAAGACATGGAAATTTTCTCGGACGAATTCACCAAACAGCATACCTGCCGCGGGTGCGGGAAGCCGATTGATTTTACCCGGTGCGCCATTGGGGGAACGACGAACAGGTAAGCCGGAGCGGAGCGCCGTGATTTAAGTTATTCCCGAGTCCCCCCGCTTTTGCCCGGCCCGGACAGAAGAAAGGGAAGGCCGCCGCGCCTTCCCTTCCAGGAGCCAACATGCCCAACCATCTTGCGGGGGAGAAGAGTCCCTACCTGCTGCAGCATGCCGAAAACCCCGTCGACTGGTATCCCTGGGGAGAGAAGGCTTTCCTCAAGGCGTCGGGGGAAGATAAGCCGATTTTTCTTTCCATAGGCTACTCGACCTGCCACTGGTGCCACGTGATGGAGCACGAGTCCTTCGAGAACGAGGAAGTGGCCGCGCTCTTAAACGAGAGCTTCGTTTCGATCAAGGTGGACCGCGAGGAGCGCCCGGACATTGACCAGGTCTACATGACCGTTTGCCAGGCGACCACCGGGGCGGGCGGCTGGCCGCTCTCGATCTTCATGGGGCCGGACCGGAAGGCCTTTTTCGCCGGGAGCTATTTTCCCAGGACGGGGCGGCTCGGGATGCCGGGATTTATCGACATCATCCGCCAGCTCGCCCGGCTCTGGAAAGAGCAGCGCGGCCAGTTGGACAGGATAGGCGAGGAAATCACCCACGCCATTCAGCCCAAACCGGCCGGCGAAGGCGGGGCAAGCCCCGGCCTGGATGCGCTCGACCGGGCCTGCCAACAGTTGCGCAAGTCCTTCGATCCCGTATGGGGAGGTTTCGGGGGCGCTCCGAAATTTCCTTCCCCTCATAATTTGAATTTCCTTCTTCGCTGGCACAAAAGAGAACCCAAATCCGGGGCTGCCGGCATGGTCGAAAAGACGCTCGATGCGATGCGCGCGGGTGGGATTTTCGACCAGGTGGGGTTCGGGTTTCACCGTTACTCGGTGGACGAAAAATGGCTCGTCCCGCATTTTGAAAAGATGCTCTACGACCAGGCCATGCTCGCCCTGGCATATACCGATGCGGGCCTTGCGACCGGAAACGTCCGGCACGGGCGGACGGCGCGCGAGATTTTCGAATACGTGCTGCGCGACATGAAAAGCCCCGAGGGGGGGTTTTACAGCGCCGAGGACGCCGACAGCGAAGGAAAGGAAGGGACCTTCTACACCTGGACGCCAAAGGAGGTCGCGGCAATCCTCGGAAAAGACGCCGCCGATGTCTTCTGCCGCGTCTTCGACATTTCGGACCGGGGAAATTTCGAGGAGGGACGGAGCATCCCGCACCTGCCAAAACCCCCCGGGGGGCTTGCCCGAGGCCTTGGGATGAGCGCCCCCGACCTGGATCTCCTTCTCGAAGATAGCCGCCGCAAGCTTTTCCAGGCGCGCGACAAGCGCATTCATCCCCTAAAAGACGACAAGATCCTCGTTTCCTGGAACGGCTTGATGATTGCCGCCCTGGCCAGGGGATACCAGGCCTTCGGCGATGAGTCCCTCGTTTTGGCCGCGCGGGGCGCTGCGGATTTCATCCTCGATGCGATGCGCCCCGGCGGACGCCTCCACCGCAGGTATCGCCAGGGCGAGGTGGCCCACCGGGCCTACGCCGATGATTATGCGTTTCTCATCTGGGGCCTTCTCGACCTTTACGAATCGGTTTTCGACATAAAATACCTGGCGGAGGCGGTCCGGCTCCAGGAAGAGATGACGCGCCTTTTCGGGGACGCCGCCGGGGGCGGGTTCTTCTACACCGGCAGCGACGCCGAAAGCATGATCGTTAAGGAAAAACCGGTCCAGGACGGCGCGATCCCCTCGGGCAACTCCGTTGCCGCGCTCAACCTCCTGCGGCTTGGGAGGATGACCGGAAACACCGCTTTTGAAAAAGAGGCGGACCTCATGCTGAGAAACTTCGCCGCGCAGGTCGCGCTCTTTCCGCCCGCATACACCCACTTCCTGCAGGCCGTTGATTTTTCCCTCGGCCCGACCCGCGAAATCGTGATCGCAGGGGATTTTTCGGCTGAGCCGACGCGGAAGATGATTAAGACCGTCCACCGCCTCTTTTTGCCCAACCGGGTCCTCCTGCTCAAGGATCAAGGCGACGGGGGAGCGAAACTGTCCGGGATCGCCCCCTTTTCCGAGACCATGACGCGGGGTGAGCGCGGACCGGTTGCCTACGTTTGCGAGAATTTCGCGTGCCGCAGCCCGGTGGCGGAGAGTGCCGAACTGGAATCGATGCTGCGAAGCTGAGGGTCTTGGTGGGCGCCTAAGGGTATTCGAGGGGTATTTAAGGGGTATTACGGCGCGATTATGGCGCGATTTCCTAAAAATGGCGGGATTCAGGCGCGATAAAGCGGGCTGGCGGTAAAAGTTAAGGCACCGTAATTTTTACAGAAACCGGGTAGAGGAGAATTGGTATAGTATTTGCTTATCCTTATTGCTCAAGAGAAACCAACTCTTTCCTCCTCTAAAGCTAACCGGTCCTAGCCCCTCCGGTTAGCTTTTTTTATGGCCATGCACATGCTCCCTGAACTGTCAAACCTTGGCAGTCCCCGGCACAGAGCCGGGGGTTTGCCCGTGATTCATTGTATTCACGCGTGGTCCGGCTTCGGTGAGGAGCGGGGCGAAGCAGATTTTCAAGGTATCCTCCTTTCATAGGTATGCCGATTATTTTCGTCATAGACAATTCCTTTCGATTTACTTAATATCACTGCCACCTTCCCTGCTTCCTGCAAACAATCCCAGACCTTGGAGATTGGCCGATGAAAAGACTGGCTTTGGCATTCGTTCTACTCTTTTTCGTGTCCGCGTGTGGCCCGGTAAATAAACCCCTTCGACCAACTGCTGCCGAGATGACTAACGTGAAGCGGCTGGCAATCTGCATCCCGGCGGAAGGTTCTTTCACGATCATAAACGAGCGGGCGAAAGCCACAGCTACCCCGGCCGTTTTGTTTGGTCTGACGGGGGTAATCGTTGCAAGTGCGTATAACCAGCATGGTGATGCTGAAACAGCGAAAACGATCTCAACCAATTTGGAGGGCATTTCGTGTCGTGCTGTTTTCATAGATTCACTCAAGAATTCTCTCTCTGAGTCCGGCCGCTTCACTGAGACCACCTATTTTGAGGGTGAATCCAAATTGGAAGAAATGAGCAAATACGACGCGGTGGTCACCTTCCAGATAGAGAGTTGGGGATTGCGACTCGTGGAAAGATCCCAGGGCGATCTCATGAAACCATATCTTGAGGTCCGTTCTCGGATGCTTAGCCCCAGCGGAAAGACCTTGTGGGATGAAAGGGACGTCGTAGCGGGAAACGGGCGCAATACGCTTTCATCCTATCAGCATGAAAGAGGTTTGCTAAAGAAGGATATGGAGGAGGCGATTTCGGAAGCGGGGCGCAGAATGGCGCTTAGTCTGATTTACCAATGAGGAGGGGCGGAATGCGACGTGTTTTTGGTATAGTGCTCGGATTATTCGTTTTGGTTTCTGGTGGTTGCGCATTTACTCAAGCCAACCTGAACGTAAAATATGATTCCGAAGCTGCTCGTGTTGGCCCTCTATCGTCTGTAAAATCGGTAACCTTGGACATCCAGGACCTTGTAGATAAGAGACCTGACAAAAACAGGATCGGGTACAAGCGGAACGGGTTCGGGCAGCAAACGGCTGACATAATCACGGCAAAACCGGTTCCTCAAATCGTGAAAGAAGCTCTGGCCGCAGAATTCTCAAAAAACGGTCATCTTGTGAGTCCCACCGGAAGCTCGTTAATCCTTTCGGGCGATGTTTCGAGTTTCTGGTTCGATGTCCAAGTCGGATTCTGGACTTTGCAGTTCATGGGAACAGTGGGAATGGATTTGAAAGTTGTGGATAGAGACACAGGCAACGTACTATATACCCGATCCTATCAGGGACATTATAACGAAGAGAGCTTGGGTGGTCTGGAGGGGACATGGGAAAGGGTCATGAATACCGCTCTTGAGAGAATGGTACGGGACGTGAGCACCGACAGCAGGCTAGTCGAAATTCTTAAGCAAAGAACCTGAGCCTCCAACCAAGGCGGTCAGGAGTTTGGGGGCAGGGTCAAAAATGGCTCTGCTCTTCATTTTTGTTGATCGTTTAACAAGAAACCCTGGAATTTCGCAACTCTTTCCTTCCTCCTTTTTAAGGAACCCGCCATGGGCAAAATTCTGCTCGGGATTGTCGCATCGCCGCGAAAGTTTGGAAATTGCGAGCTTTTCATAAAGGAAATCCATGCCCGGATGGGCGAGGGCTGGGAGCTGCGCATGGCGCGGCTTCCCGAACTCGATATCCGGCCGTGCAGGGCCTGCTATCAGTGCCTTTTCGACAAGATGCGCTGCCCGCAACAGGATGATTTTCTAACGGTCCTGGGCGAACTGGCCGGCGCGGACGCTTATGTCGTAGCCGCTCCGACCTATCTTCTTTCCGCCAACGGAAGCCTCAAAAGGTTTCTCGACCGGGGGCTCCAGTTTTACGCCTTCGTCGATCGACTCTGGGGAAAACCGGCCGCGGGGGTCGCGATCGCGGGCATCGAGGGCATGGAGGGGAGCACGAAGCTAAACGTGGACGGCTTCATAAAGCTGACGTTCGGAGATCTTCGGGGATCGGCGGTCGTCTACGGCGCCCTTCCCGGCGAGGCGCTCCTGTCCCCGGAAAACCGGGAAACCGCCTCCCGGCTCGCCCGAAGCCTGACCGGCCCCGGCGCGAAAATCGCGCCCGACGCCCCGTCCTGCCCGCTTTGCGGGGGCGATACGTTCCGGTTCCTTCCCGAAGGCGGCATCCGGTGCATGCTGTGCAGCGGCTCGGGCAAATACGAGGCGAGCGGCGGCCGGCTGGGCATCGAAATATCTCCCCTTGCACACCCGCTCTTTACCGGCCGCGAAGACGTCATCCGCCACGCCGAGTGGCTCCGGGGCATGAAGGACCAATTTCTCGCGCGCCGCAAGGAACTCAAGGCGGTCGCCAAGAATTACCTCTCCGTCGGCGCCTGGGTGGGGAAAAGGCAAGGGACGCCGGAGGCGGGGGCGGAAAGATCGGAATGAGTGTCACTTTACGACCTCAGGAAAGCTCGCCACGGCCCGCCAGTCAAAAGAAATAATGAAAATTTCGCCGTATTTTGGTAATCAATAATGTTGCGGGTACAATTTGGTTTTTTTGTAACTCTTGATTTCGCTGAGGAGGCGTAAATGGCCCATGACGAGACCCTCGGGATAGACGAACTGCTCCAGTTTGCCAAGGAAACGGTCCGAAACGCCGGCAAAGAGGCCCTCGCGCTCTACGGGAAGGGCGACCCGGAAATAAAATTCGACGAGGAACTCATAACCGAGGCCGAACTCAGGGTTACTGGCTTTTTCAAGGAGCGGCTCAATTCCGTTTTCCCGGGACATGGTGTTTTCGGAGACCCGCTGCCGACCGAGGACTACGTGCACGGCGAAAAAAGGTACCTCTGGATTCACGACCCGCTGGACGGTGTGGCCAATTTCCAGGCCGGGATCCCGATCTGGGGAATCTCGCTGGCCCTTCTCGAAAATTTCTGGCCCGTTTTCGGGCTGACCTACATGCCGGTAACGGGCGACCTCTTCTATGCGGTTGTCGGCCGGAAAGCCTACTGGGGCGACAAGGAAATCAAGATACCCGACACAGGGGAAATCAGCAACGAATCCGTGCTCCTGACCTACTCGCGCTTCCACAATCACTTCGAGTCCACTTTCCCCGGCAAGATCAGGAACCTCGGATCGACCGCGGCCCACATGTCCTACGTTGTCCGGGGCCGCGCGGAAGCCGCCCTTCTGGCCAACGTGTCCTACCGGGACCTCGCCGCCGCGCAAATCATCCTCATGGCGGCCGGAGGGAAAATCCACCGGCTGGACGGCAGGGAGTTTCACCTCAGCGACTACCTCGGGGGACAAAGAATCGAGGAGCACCTGATCGCGGCGCCGGAAGGCTCCTTCGAACAAATTCGGATGTATTTGAAAAAATTAGACAGGGACTGATCCGCGAACCGGCGGGGACCGGACCGGGGGCCATGCGGTTGCATTAAGGCCGGGGCGGACCAGGGGCAATCCAGTTGCATTAAGGTCAATACGGTTCACTTAAGAAGCATCCGGAGGTGAGGGAACCTGTCGAAATCAACTCCCGTGGCTGGTCTGAGCTGCGGCGCTGAAATGGTATGGGACCCGACCCCAAAAACATCTTCCAGGTGCAGTGCGTGCAGCATCAACGCGAGAACTTCAAATTTGTAGTCGTACAATCCAAACAGCACCCCGAAGCCGACGTCGTCGATCCCCGCCTCCATGGCGCGGTCGAACGCACAGGTGTGCCAGTCGTAGTTGCTTTTCGGGCCGGAGGGGTGCATTCTTGCGTAGGTCTCACGGTGATACGTTTCCTGGAACAGGATATAGGTCCCGATTCCGGCTTCTTTCAGCCCTCGGTAGTGCTCCACCGTCGTCCCGGCGATATTGACGTTGATCCTTCTGATGCTGCCGTTTTGCACCTTGACGGAGTAGATCGTTTTCATCGTCTCGAGCACGTAGTCGATCGGGCAAAGTACGGGGTCTTCGCCGCATTCCAGCGCGATCCGCTTATGCCCCATTTCCTCGAGGACGGAAATCTCTTTTGCCGCCTCCTCCTGCGTCAGCTTGCGGCGCTGAAACTGATTGTGGCGCCGGTAGCCGCAGTAGACGCGGATTGAGCCATCCAAAAGCGCCGATAGAGGCCCGCTGAATTCATGAGATCATCGTGACCGCCCCTCTCGACAATCTGTCCGTCATCGATGACCAGGATCTGATCGGCGTTCGCTATGGTTGAAAGCCGGTGAGCGATAACCAGCACGGTTTTCTCCCTTGTGAGAGCACTGATGGCTTTTTGAATGATTCTCTCGTTGTCGGGATCGATATAGGATGAAACTTCATCGGCCTCATGAAGTTTCATAAGAGGCTCCATCGGTCCCAATCTGTTGAATCTACACCTAAAACACCTGGATTCCGGCTTTCGCCGGAATGACGTGTCTCGGTGTTTTCACCCGTTTCTTTACCAGGAGTTCCCTTTTTCAGCACCCTGCCTAAATGAGCCGCCAGGAAAATTAGCTCGCACAACCAGGACATTCCCTGGTTGTGTTCACGACCATGACCCACCATAATGAAGGACTCCGTCACAACGGATACGCCGGGCCCGAGCTTGGGAATTCACCCTTCCCGCGGTACAGTGGAATGCTTGATACAGGGTTGCCTTGAGATTAGATTGTCTTCATGCTTCGCGGGTGACGCGGGCGCCTTGAAGAATTGCGTTCAAGACAGTATCAAAAGATGCCTTCTGAAAGCGCGGGGCAATCGCCGCGAACACCTAGCGCGTGGGCCCACGCGCTTGCGCGAGAGGCCGAAATCCCGGGGGGTGCGGGAGAGGGGCTGTTGCCCAAAGAAATATTCAAGTTGAGCGACTATCGAGCCGGACGTGAGTCCCCCTCCCTTGGCGGGAGGGGTTAGGGGAGGGTGTTGAATTTTCAAGTACTTACGACCCCCTCCCCCAGCCCCTCCCGCCAAGGGAGGGGAGACCTCCGCCCTGTTTTGGCCACGCCAGTCGCAACTTTTGCATTTGGGCAACAGCCCCTTCCAGCCAGCCCCACGGCCTTGGCCGCCGATGCCCTTCAAATGAACAATATTGCCCCTGATAGCACTTCGATATGAATCCGCGGCCGCCTAGATTACTCCGCTCTGCCTAGATTGCTCCTCGGCTGCCTAGATTACTCCGCTCGCCCTGAGTTCTTCAATCTTTTCGGCCGAATATCCCAGCTCTTCCAGAATGGGCCGCGTGTGCTCGCCCAGTTCCGGCGCGTGGGAATTTATCGAGCCGGGCGTCAGCGAAAATTTCGGGATTATCCCGAGTTGCCGGTACGCTCCCCAAGTCGTGTGGACCATCTCGACCACCATGCCCCGCGCCTTCGAAACCGGATGGTCCATGACCTCGGCAAGGTTGAGGATCGGCTCGCAACAGCAGTCCGCCGCCTTGAACATATCGACGCACTCCGCGAGGGTCTTCTGCCGGAAAAAATCCGAAATGCTCTCCCGCATCTCGCGCTGGTGCGGTCCCGGTTCGAAATAATCGGGCCTGTCCCATTCCGCGTGTCCGGCGGCCCGGCAGAAGGCCTTCCAGAACCGCGGCTCGAGCGCCCCGAGGCTCATGTGCCTCCCGTCCCGCGTCTCGTAGACGTTGTAGCAGGCAAACCCGTGATTGAGGAAATCGTCTCCGGGCGCGGGCGTCACGCCGTCGGCGATGAACTTTCCCCAGCGCAGGCAGTTCCAGGCGAGCGCCCCGTCCATCATCGAAACGTCGACGAACTGTCCCCGCCCGAGCCGCTCGCGCGCAAGGAGCGCGGCCAGGACCCCGGACAGGGCGAGAAGGCCCCCACCGCCGATGTCGGCTATCTGGACCCCCGTCAGGGTCGGCGCTTCCCGCCCGCTGTAGGACAGGACCCCGTTCAGGGCGAGATAATTGATGTCGTGGCCCGCCCGCATCTCCATCGGCCCGTCGGACCCGTACCCCGTTATGGCGCAGAAGACGAGGCGCGGGTTTATCCGTTCGAGTTCCTCGAAGCCCAGGCCCAGTTTTTTCATCACCCCCGGGCGGAACCCTTCGAGCACCACGTCCGCCCCGGCGGCGAGTTCTTCAAGGATTTTCTTCCCCTCGGGGCTTTTGAGATTGAGGGTGAGCGAGCGCTTGTTACGATTGAGAACGACGTGAAACCCGCTGTTCCCCCCGATCTTGGGCGGCCACCAGCGGATGTAGTCACCCATTTTCGGATCTTCTATCTTGATGACATCCGCGCCCATGTCCGCCATGAGCATCGAGCAAAACGGCCCCGGCAGAAGCCGGGAGAGGTCCAGGACCCTGATTCCGGACAAAGCTCCTTCCATGATCGCCTCCGGTTTTTTGGGGGATAATCATTCACCGCGGAGACGCAGAGGCGCGGAGAACGGTGGACAGAGGACGGAGGACAGAGGACAGAGGACGGAAGAAAGAGAATGGATAACAGAGAGTGTTTCCGTCCTCTGTCATCCGTCTTCCGTCCTCCGTTTTTGGGCAAAGTGGGAAACGAGAGAGTCCACCAGCCCCCTGATTGTGTAGTCTGAAGGCATGATCGACGTTTCGAGACCGAAACCTTTTGCCGTGTCCGCGGTGACGGGGCCGATGCATGCGATGGCGGTCCCCTTGAGGAGCGGCAGGATTTCGTCTTTGCCGAAGAGGCTGATAAAATTGGTGACCGTCGAGGAGGAAGTGAACGTGAGGCAGTCTATCTCGCCGTTTCTAAAGAGCGCGGCGATCTCGGGGACGTTTTCAGCGGGGAGGGTGGTCTGATAGGCCGGGACCACATCGACTTCGGCGCCCCATTCGCGGAGCTTTTCCGGCAGAATTTCGCGGGCGACCATCGCGCGGGGCATGAGGAACCGCTTCCCGCGAACGTCGCTTCCGGCAAAGGCTTCGATGATGGCTTCCGCCCGGTACTCGCCGGGCACCAGGTCGGGGCGCAGCATAAGCTCCTTGAGCGCCTCGGCGGTTTGCGGCCCGATGGCCGCCAGGCGCACCCCTTTGAGGTCGCGGGCGTCCATGCCCGCCGCGAGCAGCCGTTCCATGAAAAAACGCACGCCGTTGACGCTGGTGAAGATCGCCCAGTCGTATTGCGAAAGGTTTTTCAGGGCATCATCGAGTGGCTGCCAGGAAGGCGGCGGCGAGATGGCAATGGTTGGAAACTCGATGCAGCGCGCGCCCAGCTCTTCGAGCTCGTCCCGGAAGTCGCTCGCCTGCTCTCTTGCGCGCGTGATAACGATGGTGCGCCCGAAAAGCGGACGGCGCTCGAACCAGTTGAGTTCGTCGCGGCAGGTGACAACCTCGCCCACGACGATCATCGCGGGCGGCTTGAGGCCCGCTTCCTTTACCTTTTGCACTATGTCGGCAAGGGTCCCCGTGACGGTTTGCTGCAAGGGGGTGGTGCCCCAGCGAATGAGGGCGACCGGCGTGTGCGCGGGCCTTCCGTTATCTACGAGATTTTTGCAGATTTCCGGTAAATTCTTCACGCCCATGAAGAAAACGATCGTCCCCGCGGCGGTGGCGAGCTTGTCCCAGGCGATCTTGGTTTCCGTCGAGTCCTTGTCGGACCTTTCGTGGCCGGTGACAAAAGCGATGCTCGCCGTAAAATCGCGGTGCGAGAGCGGGATGCCCGCGTAGGCGGGGACGGCGACGGCGGCCGATATGCCGGGGACGACCTCGAAAGGGATGCCGTTTGCGACGAGCACCTGCGCTTCTTCCCCGCCGCGTCCGAAGACGAACGGGTCGCCGCCCTTGAGCCGGACGACCACGTTATCCCGCCCCTTTTCCACGAGAAGGGCGTTTATTCCGTCCTGGCTAAGGGTATGGTCGCCGCCCTTCTTGCCGACGTAAATGCGCTCGGCGCCCGGAGGGGCGTATCGCAGGAATGTCTCGTTTGCAAGGTAGTCGAATATGACGACCTCGGCCCGTTCGAGCAGCTCCTTGCCGCGAATCGTAAGAAGACCGGGATCTCCCGGCCCAGCGCCCACCAGATAGACTTTACCCTTTTTCACCGCGCTTCCACCTTTTGTTGGGTTTCGCTATCGCTTCACCCAACCTACGGCTTTTTCACCGCGCTCTTATGCCCCTTCAGGTCCTTATTTCGGATTCGGGCTGATTCGCCGAATTGTAAACCTCATCCAGAATGCGCTTCGCCCCGGAAGCGAGAAGCTCCGCGGCGACTTTTTTGCCGAGTTCGACCGCCTCCGACACGGGGGCCTTCCCGTGTGCCCGGAACACCTGCTTGCCGTCAAGCGATGCGACAAGCCCCACGAGTTCGACGGTGTCCCCGAAAATTCGGGCATGCCCCCCGATGGGGACCTGGCAGCCGCCTTCCAGCTCCTTGAGCAAGCTGCGCTCGGCCCTGACGGCGGCGGCGCTTTCCGGGTGATCGAGCGGCTTGAGGATGTTGCGGACCCTCTCGTCTCCCGATCTCACTTCTATCCCGAGCGCGCCCTGGCCGATTGCGGGGATGAACTCCGCGGGGTCGAGAAACACCGTTATCCTGTCCTGCCAGCCCATGCGCCGCAACCCGGCCGTCGCCAGGATGATGGCGTCGTACTGGCCTTCATCGAGCTTTCGAAGGCGGGTCTCCAAGTTTCCGCGAAGCATCCGGATTTCGAAGTCGGGCCGCATCGTGAGTATCTGTGCGGCTCGGCGCAGGCTGCTCGTGCCGATTACCGCGCCGTTGGGAAGGTCGCTGACGTCTTTGCCGCGCCTGATGATGAGCGCGTCGCGAGGGTCTTCACGCTCCGGCACCGCGCCGATTTCGAGGCCTTCGGGCAGGACGGCCGGGACGTCTTTCATGCTGTGGACCGCGAGATCGACCGAGCCGTCCAGCAGGGCGTCTTCGATTTCCTTTACGAAAAGCCCCTTGCCGCCGACCTTCGCCAGGGGCACGTCGGTTATCTTGTCCCCGGTTGTCCGTATGACTTCGAGTTCCACGCGGATGTCGGGCCAGAGCTTTTCCAGGGCCGCTTTCATCATCCCGCTCTGCTGCAGGGCGAGCATGCTCCCGCGGGTCCCGATGCGTATGGTTTCTTTTGCCAAATTATCCTCGTGCACCGATATGTAAGTCTAACTTAATGGCAGGTGGCGCAGCTTCCGCCGGCGCAGCTCGAGCATCCCGACGCTCCCGTTCCCATGCGGCTGCTCGCCGCGCCCTTGTCTCCGCCGCTCTTGAAGCCGCACACGGACATCATCTTCTGAACGTCCGTGGACTCGCACTTGGGGCAGGCAACGGCCTCATCGCTCCTGAAAACGAGCATCTCGAACTGCTCGCAGCATTTGCAGCACGTATATTCGAATATGGGCATTTCAACCTCCAGGGTAAGAAAGTGGAAAACTCAAATTTTAGAATAACATGTCAGCGCGCGGCGTCCAACTCTATAAGGTCGCCTTCCCGCACCGCTTTCAGGGCGCGGGGGTCTCCGATCACCCTGCCGACGACGTTCACGGCGCTTGCGGGACGAATTTCCGCGCCGCGGCTTACCGGGGTCGGGCCGAAAAAGACGCAGAACGCCCTGCCGGTTGGCCAGTAGCCGAGGTCGCCCATCTCGACCAGTTCGGCGGCCGTTTCGTCGAGTCTTTGGTCGACGGGGACTTTGAAGTAGATTTCGTCTCCCCACGTGCTCGCACGGGCGGCTATCGGAAGGGCTTCATAGAGGGCGAGGGCCGTCGGAGAGTCGTTGAGTTCGGCGGCAAGCGAGATCGCCCCCGCCCGTATTTGAATGCGTCTGCTCATCGGGCCTCCCCCCGCAGTTCATCGATTACCGCCGCCATCAGGAGCGGAAACATGATCTCATGGTGCCCTATCAGGTATATCCCCGAGCCGCCGCCAAGGGTCGGCCTGGTCACGACGTTTACCTGCGGCCGGTATTGGCGCTGGAAATCCATGTTGATCGTGGTGAGATCTTCGAAGGAGTGGCCGAGGTTTGTCGCGACGCTAACCGCCTTGAGGAAGACTTCCGGTATAATGACGGCAGACCCGAGATTAAGGAACACGCCCCCGCGAAGGGTGGCGGCGAGGGCGCAAAAGAGCCTGAAATCATAATGGCTGAGCGCGCCCGTTGCCGCGCCGTCCATTGCGGGATGCATGTGGATGATGTCGGTGCCCAGGGCGACGTGCACGGTCACGGGTATGTCGAGCCGCGCGGCCGATGCCAGGAGGCTGCGGTCCGAATAAGGGGCCGCCCGAGACAGAAGGGCCTCGCCGACGGCCCTTCCCAGGCCGGTCCCGCCCGCGAGATGCGCCCTGGCGACCGCGCTGTGGATGAACTCGGAAGTCTCTTTGGACATCCCGAATTCTCCGCTGCCAAGATGTGCCGCCACGTCTTCCGAGGTTTTTCCCGCGAGCGCGATTTCCACGTCGTGAACGATGCCGGCCCCGTTCATGGCAAGGCCGGAAAATATCCCGCGCTCCATGGCGTCGATCAGCACCGGGTTCAAGCCCACCTTGATGGGGTGGGCGCCCATGCCGAACAGGACGGTCCTTCCGTCCCGCGCCGCGCCGGATATGGCCGAAACGGCCTTGCGAAGGTCCCGCGCGCCAAGGATCGAGGGCAGGGACGCCATAAAGTGAGAAAGGGTCTCGCCCGGTTGCCAGGGCTTTGCGAAATCGTCCAGCCCGACCTTGCTCTTGCGCTCGGCGAGGCTCGTGGTTTTCACTCCGGAAAGATCGAGGGGTTTCCAGCCGCCCCGGCGTGCTCCCATCCCGCGCTACTCCCTTACCCGTTCGATTTTCGCTCCCACCGCCGAGAGCTTCTTTTCGATGGATTCATAGCCCCGGTCGAGGTGATATATCCGGGTTATCTCGGTTGTGCCCTTCGCCGCGAGGGCGCCCAGTACGAGCGAGGCCGAAGCTCGAAGGTCCGTCGCCATGACCGGCGCCCCCGACAGGCGCTTGACCCCGCGCACGACCGCCGTCCTCCCGTCGAGCTCGATATCGGCCCCCATGCGCTTGAGTTCGAGCACGTGCATGAACCGGTTTTCGAAAATCTTTTCGGATATCAGGCTGACGCCGTTTCCAAGCGTCATCATCGCCATGAACTGGGCCTGCATGTCGGTCGGGAAAGCCGGGAAGGGCTGGGTCTTGGCGTTCACGCTAAAAATTTTGCCCGTTCGGCGCACATCGAGCGTATCGCCTTCCGCGCTGATGGAAAGGCCGGCTTCGGTGAGTTTTTCGATAACGGCTTCGAGGTGGTTGGGCCTGCATCCCTTGATCATGAGATGCCCCCCGGTGATCCCGGCGGCAACGAGGTAGGTCCCGGTCTCGATCCGGTCGGGGATGACCGTGCAGGTCCCGGGCGTCAGCTCCCGGACCCCGTGGATGGTGATCTCGGGGGTGCCCGCCCCTTCGATTTGCGCGCCCATCGAGCAAAGATATTCGGCAAGGGCGGTAACCTCGGGCTCCCGCGCCGCGTTTTTGAGAACGGTCACGCCGTCGGCCAGGCAGGCGGCCATCATGATGTTTTCCGTGCCGGTCACGGTCACCTGGTCGAACGTGATGAGGGCCCCCCGGAGACGGTTTGCGCGCGCGAGCACGTAGCCGTGGTCCAGGCTGATGTCCGCGCCCATCTGTTCGAGCGCCTTGAGGTGCAGGTTGATCGGCCGGGCGCCGATCGCGCAGCCCCCGGGCAGCGAGACGCGGGCGCGGCGGTAGCGGGCCACCATCGGGCCGAGCACCATCGCCGAGGCGCGCATCGTTTTCACCAGTTCATAGGGGGCTTCGAGCGTGTGGATGTTCGTGGAATCGATTTCCAGCACGTGATTGTGGTTCGATGCCGCGCCCATGTGCCCGAGCAGGGTTTGCATGGTGCGGATGTCCCTCAGGTGCGGGGCGTTGAAGAAACGGTGTTTGCCGTTTGCGATAAGCGCCGCGGCCATGAGGGGCAGCGCGGCGTTCTTGGCCCCGCTGATCCGCACCTCGCCTTCCAATGGAACTCCACCTTCCACGACCAGTTTGTCCATATGTCATTCCCCGGTGTTCCGAACGTGCAGGACCCGTTTTATTCCAGAGTAATCCTTAATAAATTCGAACTCGGCGACCCCCGCTAGGTCCTTTTCCAGGATTTCGGCCTGTCCCTTTCCGATTTCGATGAGAAGCGAGCCGCCGGGCTTGAGATGATCGCGGAATTGTTCGAGAATCTTGCGAACGAGGCCGAGGCCCTGCTCGCCTCCGCCCCGCAGGGCCGAATGAGGCTCATAATTGGCGATTTCGGGCGCGAGGTCAAGAAATTCCGCTTCAGCCACATAAGGCGGGTTCGAAACAACGATATCGAAGCACCGCGCGGGCAAGAGGGCCTCCATGAGGTCCATCCGGACGAAGTGCACGCGGTCCGAAACGGCATTCCGGGCCGCGTTTCTTTTCGCGACGAGCAGGGCCGGAAACGACTCGTCCGTTGCGATCACCCGGATATCTTCCCGCTCGTGGGCCAGCGCCACCGCCATCGCCCCCGATCCGGTCCCGAGGTCCAGGACCAGCGCCGGAGCGCCGCCCGTGAGTTCGAGGGCTTTTTCGACCAGGATTTCCGTTTCCGGTCGCGGAATGAGCACGGCGGGCGTCACTTCGAATTCGAGGGACCAGAACTCCTGCCTGCCCACGATGTATTGGGTCGGCTCGGAGGCGGCCCGGCGCCGGACGAGTTCGCGGAAGCGGGCGAGTTCCTCGGGGGCGAGCGGTTTATCGTGGTTGAGGTAGAGGTGAAGGCGTTCCAGCCCGAGAACATGGGCGAGAAGCACCTCGGCGTCCGCCCTGGGCTGCTCGATCCCCTTGCCGCTGAAGTACCCGGTTGTCCACCGCAGGACCCTCAGGATGGTCCATTTTTCTTCCATCCGTGCGCCTCGAAAAAGATTGCTTCCGCGGATTTTGACCCTCCGCAAACGACTGTCGCCATGCCGATATGGCACGGCCGACCAGCGGCGGGAGCGCCGAAAAGCGATTGCAAAACCTATATGAGATCATGGAATAGTGCAACGGAAAAGGGGGCGGCGGGTGGGCGCGGTTTTCCGGAAGGGTCAGGGGCTTTCGTCTTTGTCCGGGTCAATTCGGGCAAACAGGCCGTCTTTTTCGTCCTGCGTAACGCCGACCTCGGGGAGGACAGGGGCAATTTCCTGGCAACAGACGCGGTTGCGGCCCAATGACTTTGCCTGGAACAGAAAACCGTCGGCCCTGCTCATAAATTCGCTTACCGTCCAGTCGTCGGAATCACCGAAAGCGGCAACCCCGAAGCTGGCCGTAAGGGTTACGGTTTGTTCGTTCAATATGACGGGGTTCGAGCTGATCATCATGCGCAGGCGCTCGGCGATATTTATCGACTGCACCAGGGAGGTGCTCGGAAGGATGAGCGCAAATTCTTCTCCGCCGTACCTGCAGGCCACGTCGATCACCCGTATGCTTTCACGCCATATCCTGCTCACCCAGGCAAGCGCGGCATTTCCGGCCTCGTGTCCGTAGGCGCCGTTGATGCCCTTGAAATGGTCCAGGTCCGCCATGATGAGGCTGGTCGGAAGCTTGGTGCGCCGGGTCCTTTCCATCTCCATTTCCAGGGCCCGTTGCAGGTAGCGGAAATTGTAGATGCCGGTCAGGGCATCGATATAGGAGAGAGCTTCGAGTCTGCGGCACTGTTCGCGCAGTTGGGCGACCTCGATGGCAAGCGGACACTCCCGCCCCCCGGCGGGACATCCATTCTCAGCGGTTCCTGTTTCCAAGCCGTCCCCCTGCGGAAAAAATACAAGCGGGCGCAAAACACCCCTAACTCACTTGTATGTATCTTACGGCATGTAATAATTCAAGAATTTCCTGCCCGGCGATTTTGCCCATTGAGCGTTCTCACCACCTGGAACGGGAACACGGGAAATTCGGTCGTGAACCTGATCCACCTGTTGGGGTGGGTTTGCGAGAGCCGGTTGCCGCCTGTGTCCTCCATATTATCGAGAACATGAAACCGGGAGGCCCCATCCGGGAACAAAAATTCAAGCACCTGGCCCCGTTCGAGCGGGGACCTCACTTCCAGATACGCCCGCCCGGACGCGCTCTCATCCGGAAAAGCCCGGACAATGCCGGCCAGGGTGTGGGTCTGGATGTAGGAGACATCGGTTTCGATGGTTGATTCGGGCGCGGCGGCGTCTTCGAAGAGAAACCCTTTCGTGTACGGACGGTGGCTCACCCTGAGCAGGTCTTCCGTCCAGGAAGGCCCGGCCTCATGCCCCGTCCCGGCCTCACACCCCGTCCCGGCTTCATGACCCGTCCCCATCGCGTACCCCGTCCCGGTCTCGTGTCCTGTCCCGGCCAGTGGGAGCGGCTTGCAGCCGCGATCCGGCCATCGCGGGGACGCCCCCGCCCCCTGCGCGCACCTGTCGATTGCCTGCCGGTAGGCGCGGGTGACGCTTGCCAGGTAAAGCGCGCCCTTCATGCGCCCCTCGATCTTGAAGGAGCGGATTCCAAGGTCGCGCAGCTCCCCGATGTGTTCTATCAGGCACAGGTCCTTGGAGTTAAAGATGTAGGCCCCGCGCGAATCCTCGATCACCGGGAAAAACTCCCCCGGTCGCTTCTCCTCGACGAGATTGTAGGACCACCGGCATGGCTGCGTGCAAAAGCCGCTGTTCGCGCCCCGCTTGTTGAGAAAGGCGCTCATGAGGCACCGTCCGGAATAGGACATGCACATGGCCCCGTGGACGAAGACCTCGATTTCGACTTGCTCTCTGACGGCGATATCGGTTATCTCGGCTATCTCATGGAAACCGAGTTCGCGGGCGAGGTTGACGCGGCGCACCCCCTGGTCCCGCCAGAACAGTATGCTCGAAGAGTTGGTCGTATTTGCCTGGGTGCTGAGATGGATGGGGATGCGCGGGGCATGCCGGCGCGCGAGGAGCAGCACCCCGGGGTCCGAGATAATCAGGGCGTCCACGCCCAGGTCATCGAGATACTCGAGGTAGGCCGGCATCTTCTTCAAGTCCGCCTGCCTGGCGAAAACGTTTACCGCGATGTAGATTTTCCGGCCGTGCCGGTGAGCATAAAAGACCGCCTCGGCAAGCTCTTCGCCGTCGAGGTTGTGTGCGAAGCCGCGAAGCCCGAAATCCTTTCCGGCGGCATAGACCGCATCCGCCCCGTAGAGGAAGGCGATGCGGCATTTGTCGAGATTCCCGCCCGGGGCGAGGAGTTCAGGTTTTATTGCCGGAAGGGCCGGCGGGGTTTGATCCATATGTTAAGATTTTCCTGGTTGAAATATTTTCCGGTACGTGCATTGTAAACGGATCGTGACTATTTGACAAATCCGGTATCCGCATGTAGTTATCGGGCTCATCGTCACAGGGGCGTCGGTTTCGACGCCTCCAACCATCGAACAGGGTGACCGTTTACCGCGGAGACCGCGGAGAGCGCGGAAAAAGGAAAACAGAGGACGGTCAAAAGGGAACAATGGGTTTTTCCGTCATCCGTCTTCGATCTCCTCTGTATTCCGTTTTCAGTGTTTTCTCAGCGTCTTCCGCGGCTCTGCGGTGAACAATTACGAACGGGGAGTCGGTTCATAGAGATCACAGGCAATTTTCATTCCAAATCCCCCCATCCGGAGCGAAACCGGATCGCCTGGCTTAAACTCAAGCTGGTCCCGGGTCTTGGAAACCGCTCCGTCCTGAACCTCCTCGAAGTTTTCGGATCGCCTGAAAACATACTGGCCGCCGGCCTGAAAGGTCTCACGGCAGCCGGGGTGGCGCGGGAAGCGGCTCTGCACGCGCTTGCCGCAAAGCGCTTTATCCGCGACCCCGATGCGGAATGGGCGAAGCTAAAAGCCCAAAACGTCCGTTTGCTTTGCCTTGGGGATGCGGATTATCCGTCAAACCTGGCGGGCATTCCGGACCCTCCGGCGGTCCTTTTCACCTCGGGAGCGGTCGAGCCAAGGGACCTGGTGTCTATCGCCGTTGTGGGCTCGCGCTACGCGTCCCCGGCCGGTCTCATATTTACCGAAAAACTGTGCTCGGACCTTGCCCTGAGCGGAGTTACGGTGGTCAGCGGGTTCGCGGTCGGGATCGATTCGGCCGCGCACCGGGGGGCGATAAAGGCCAACGGCCGGACCCTCGCCGTGCTCGGGTGCGGGCTGGATGTCAATTATCCGTCAATCAACGCCGACCTCAAGCGCGAAATTGACGCTTCCGGGGCGATTCTTACCGAGTTCGGGCTCGGGACCCCGCCGGCGCCCGGCAATTTCCCGGCCAGAAACCGCATCATCAGCGGTTTGTCGCTCGGGGTCGTGGTGGTCGAGGCCGCCGAAAAGAGCGGGTCGCTCATCACCGCGCGCTATGCCCTGGAACAGGGGCGGGAAGTTTTTGCCGTCCCCGGAGTGGCCGGGAGCCTTCGCAGCACCGGCACGCACCGCCTCCTCAAGCAGGGGGCCAAGCTTGCCGAGGGCGTTGAAGATATTCTCGAAGAAATACGACCTCTTATCCGAACGGGTAAGGGGCCGGTTCCGCAACCTCCGCTCGATAGGCCGCCGGTTAGGGCCGAATCCTGCCCGAGGGAGGAATCAATTCTCTTGAGAATTATGGACAAAGTTCCGAAACACATAGACGAGATAGCCCACGATGCGGGGGTCCCGGTTCAGCAGGCGGCCGCGATGCTTCTTGCTTTGGAACTCAGGGGGCTTGTTTCGCAGTTGCCGGGGAAATACTTTATCTGTAGCTGAATGGAATTATCGGCCGAGCGCATGGCTAAGTACACAGTTACATAATTACAGTGACGTATCGAAAGCATGGGCCTGACGCAAAGGAGCGGTCTATACCATCGTCATTCCCGCAGTGTCTCTGGGCGGGAATCCAGCTACTTTGGCATAACTCGTTTTGCTCCAACACGTTGCGAAGATCCTGGATTCCCGCCCAGAGACACTGCGGGAATGACGATGTGGCGGTCCATACTAGAAGGCGAACAGAACATAACGGTCACAATAATACGTCACCGAATCTTTGAAATAGACCACTGAGGTTGTGGCCGTTCCGGCAAATGAATGGAAAGAGGTAAATTCGCAGATGTCCAAATCGCTGTTGATAGTCGAATCTCCCACCAAGGCGAAGACGCTCGAGCGCTACCTTGGCGGGGATTTTATCGTTAAGGCCTCGGTGGGGCACATCAAGGACCTGCCCGGAAACAAGCTCGGGATCGACCTGGACGGGGAGTTCAAACCGGAATACCAGGTGATGCGGGGCAAAAAGAAAATACTGGACGAGCTGAAGAAGGCTGCCGCGAAGGCCGACGCCATCTACCTGGGTCCCGACCCCGACAGGGAGGGGGAGGCGATCGCGTGGCATATCGCCGAAGAGATCGGGGCGAAGGACAAGCCGGTCCACAGGGTCCTTTTCTACGAGCTGACCCGGAAGGCCATCACGGAGGCCCTCGCCAGGCCAAACGAGCTCAACCCTAGGCTCTACGAGGCCCAGCAGACCCGGCGTATTCTCGACCGGATGGTGGGGTACATGATCTCGCCGCTGCTGTGGGAAAAGGTGAGGAGGGGACTCAGCGCTGGCAGGGTGCAGTCGGTTGCGCTGAGGCTCATTTGCGAGCGCGAAAAAGAGATTCAGGACTTCGAGCAGGAAGAATACTGGACGATTGACGCCCGGCTCGCGCCGCGCCCGGACGGGGCATCGGCGAAGGCCCCGTTTACCGCCCAACTCATCCGGTGCGGGAAGAAAAAATGCGCCATCGGATCGCGGGAGGAAGCCGAGCGGCACGTCAAGGCGCTCGAACCCCTGCTCTATTCGGTCGGCAAGGTCGAGAAAAAGGAACGTCAAAAAAGGTCCGCGCCCCCTTTCATCACCAGCACGCTCCAGCAGGATGCCGCCCGCAGGTTCCACTACTCGGCCAAGCAGACCATGGGCATCGCCCAGAAGCTCTACGAGGGGATCGAAGTCGGCAAGGAAGGGGCGGAGGGGCTCATCACCTACATGCGTACCGACTCGACGCGCCTTTCCCAGGACGCCGTCCAGTCCGCGCGGGACTTCATTTTAAACAGGTGGGGCAAGGAATTCCTGCCCGCCAAGCCCGCCGTGTACAAGGCCAAGGAATCCGCCCAGGGAGCGCACGAGGCGATCCGTCCAACCGATGTCGCCCACACGCCCGAAAGCCTGTCAAAATTTTTGAGCCGGGAGCAGTTGAATCTCTATACCCTCATCTGGAAACGGTTCGTCGCCTGCCAGATGGCCCCGGCCATTTTCGACCAGACAACGATCGACATTTTCGCGCAATCCGCGCGCGCGGACGTCTCGGCCAAGGCTTCGGGAACGCCCGATTACCTCTTCCGCGTAACCGGGTCCATCGTGAAGTTTCAGGGCTTTCTCGCCCTCTATGAAGAGGCGAAAGACGAGCCCGAGGACGACAAGGCCGACGTGCGCCTCCCGGACCTTTCCGAAGGCCAGGCCCTCGATCTTCTCGGTATCGACCCCAAACAGCATTTCACGCAGCCGCCCCCGAAATACAGCGAGGCAACGCTCATCAAGGTCCTCGAAGAGCTGGGAATCGGCAGGCCGAGCACCTACGCCACGATCGTTTCGACCATCATCGACCGCGAATACGTCACGCGCCTCAAGCAGCGGCTTTCCCCGACCGAGTTGGGGATGATAATCGACAGGCTCCTCGCGGTTTCCTTTCCAAACATCGTGGACGTGGATTTTACCGCCAAAATGGAAAAAAGCCTCGATGAGGTGGAAAAAGGTTCGGACTCGTACCTGCATCTTCTCACCGAGTTCTACGAGCACTTCTCGAAGACCCTGGCGTCGGCCCGGACCGGGATGCCCAATCTCAAGAGCGCGGGGTGGCCCACGCCGCTCGAGTGCCCGCGCTGCAACGAGCCTCTCGCGATCCGTTTCAGCCGTAGCGGCCCTTTTCTTGCCTGCGGCGGGTATCCGAAATGCTCCTTCACCTCGGATTACGAACGGGATGAAAAGGGGCGGATCCACGCCGTCGGGAAAAAAGAGGAAGCCGAAACGGGCGAGGTGTGCGCGAAGTGCGGCCGGCCCATGGTGCTCAAAAGCGGGCGCTTCGGGAATTTTCTCGCCTGCAGCGGCTATCCGAAATGCAAGAGCACGCGGCCGGTCTCCAGCGGCATCCACTGTCCCCGTGAGGGATGCGGCGGGGACCTTGTCGAGCGCATGAGCCGCAGGGGCCGCTTCTACGGGTGCAGCAAGTATCCCGAATGCAAGATGCTCTTCCAGGGAGAGCCCGTGCGGGAGAGCTGTCCGGACTGCCAGGCCCCCGTGCTTTTCCGTCGGGCGGGGAAAACGGGCCTTGGGACCCTTTTTTGCATAAATCCGTCCTGTAAGTTCAAGAAGAAAGAGGAACCCGAACAGGCGTCGGCAAGCGGCGGGGAATAAAAAAATGGCCCTGGTGGACTCGGCCCCGGTAACCTTTCAGATATTCGTTTTCGCGCTGGGATGCTGTCTCGGGAGCTTCTATAACGTGGTGATCCACCGGCTCCCGAGAAACGAGTCCCTCGTGAGCCCCGGTTCCAGGTGCCCCGGCTGCGGGAATCCCATAGCGTTCTACGACAACATCCCTATTGTGAGCTTCCTGCTGCTCGGGGCGAAGTGCCGGGGCTGCGGGACCTCGATTTCGATACGCTACCCGCTGGTGGAGGCCGCGGCGGGAGTTTTCGCGCTGCTGCTCTTCCGCCGCTACGGGCCGCACCCGCAGTTCGGTGTCGAGTTTGTCTTTTTGTCCCTTCTGCTCATCATTGCAATGATCGACCTGGACACCTTC
This sequence comes from Syntrophobacteraceae bacterium, assembly GCA_049300095.1. Lineage (GTDB taxonomy): Bacteria > Desulfobacterota > Syntrophobacteria > Syntrophobacterales > Syntrophobacteraceae > SbD1. The sequence goes on along the minus strand of JBAQYM010000114.1, from coordinate 30,260 downwards.
CTGATCCCCGATGTGCTGTCTCTTCCCGGGATCGTGCTCGGCTTTGCGTTCTCCCTTTTTACCCCGCGCCTTTCCTGGACCGAGTCCCTCCTTGGCATATTCCTTGGCGGCGGCCTGCTCTACCTCGTTGCGACGGGATACGCGCTGGTGCGGAAAAAGGAGGGCATGGGCGGCGGCGACATCAAGCTTCTCGGGATGATCGGGGCGTTTGTCGGCTGGCAGGGAGTGGTGTTCACGGTGTTTGCCGCATCGGTATCCGGCATGATTATTGCTCTGCCACTCATGTGGCGACGCGGCAAGGGACTTGGCTCCGAAATCCCCTTCGGGCCGTTTCTCGCCTTCGGGGCCGCCCTCTATATCTTTTGCGGCCGTGTCGTTGTGCACTGGTATTTTACCGAACTCCTTGGGGGCTGAGGGATGGCCCGCAGGTGCTTTTTCGTGGAAAGGGTCGAGCCGGACGCCGAGATCGTTAATCTTTCGGCCGAGGCCTCGCACCATCTCGAAAGTGTCTTGCGCCTCAAGACCGGGGAGGCGGTTGAAATCCGCGACGGACTCGGGAACGCCTGGACGGGTGAAATCACGCGGATACATAAGGGAAGCGCCGCCGTGCGGCTGGTGGGGCGGCTCGATGCGTCGTTTCTCGAATCCCCCCTGGATATCACCCTCGCCCTCGGGTTTGTCCGCTCCGATATCATGGACCAGGTGGTCCGGCAGGCAACCGAAATGGGGGTGAGGCGCATCGCGGCGTTTCGCGCGGCCAGGAGCCAATACGCGCTGGCCGGGGTCCGGGCGGAAAAAAAAGTCGGGCGCTGGTTAAAGATAGCCCGCGAGGCCGTATGCCAGTGCGGGAGGAACCGGGCGCCCGAAATTTCGATATTCGGCGATCTGGACCGTTTTCTCGGCTCTCTTCCGCCTAGCTTCGCGGACGAGGGCGGCGTGCTCAGGGTCCTCGCCCTCGAAGGGGAGCGGGACAGGGGTCTTGACCGGCTCAAAGTGGCACGTCCCGTGTGCTCCGGGGTCCTGGCCGCGATCGGACCCGAGGGCGGTTGGGATGATTCCGAAATTGCGGGGCTGATTGGCGCGGGCTTTCACCCGATCCACCTCGGCCCGAGAATTCTGCGCTTTGAAACGGCGGCTGTCGCGCTGATTGGTTCCATCCAGCTCCTGTGGGGCGATTTTGGGGAAACGGGGCGAAAGGGGAGAGAGAAATGAAATGCACGAAATGCAGTTATGTAAGTTTCGATTACCTTTCCGAATGCAAACAGTGCGGAACCAGCCTCGTGGGAACGCGGGAAGGCCTCGGATTTGGGACCGCAAGACCCGCGCTGCCGTTCTTCCTCGGGCCCCTTCTCAAAGACTACGTCAAGCCCCCGGCCGGAAGCGAGGCGGAGCAGGCGGAAAATGGCTTTTCGTCCTTCGATTTCGGTGAGGAATTCGATTCGCCCAAGAGCTTCGGCGAAAATCCGCCCGTCGCGCCCGAGGTCCGGGTGGACGCGGCGCGGGAGGGGGGGGACGTCGAGGACTTCAACCTGCTCGACCTCTCCGATGAAGAATTGGACCTGCTCATTGCCGACGGTGAAACGGAAAAGAGCGGTGAACAGGGACGCCCCAACGAGGGCCTTGCGCCCAAGAAGGGCGGCGCGGCGAGTGAACTGATCCCTAAATTCGATGTGAGTTCCCTGCCCGGCCTGTCAATGGAGGACCAACCGCCAAAGCAACAGATCCCCACCGCCGTCGCGGCCCCGGGCGCCCCGGCGGAGGAAGGCGAGGGTCTGCGGATCGAGCTTTCCGAAAAAGACCTGGATGCCCTCCTCTCCGAACTCGAGAACTCCTCCCGCAAAAAAGAGAAAAAAGACCCCGACCCAACGCCCGGAAACGGTTCCGACCGGACCAAATAAGCGCGGGACTACAAGGAGGGAACAGGGACGGCGCCCGGACACGCGGGCCGCAACCAGGGCCGCCATCGGGGAACCCAGGCCGCAACCAGGGCCGCCATCGGGGAACGCGGGTCGCAATTAGGGCCGCCATCGGGGAACCCAGGCCGCAATTAGGGCCGTCATCGGGGAACGCGGGCCGGAATCAGGTGCGGCGCCTCGGAACGCGGGGTGACGCGGGGCGACATCGGGAATGCAGGGGACATCGGGAATGCAGGGGACATAGGGGTTACGGGGATACAGGGTGGAACAAAGGGGTTGACACCTCCGCGCGATTCCGTTAGTATCCGCGCGGTTGTGGCGAGGTAGCTCAGTCGGTAGAGCAGTGGACTGAAAATCCTCGTGTCCTCAGTTCGATTCTGAGCCTCGCCACCAGAATTACCGGGCACCTGGCGAAGACCTCGCCAGGTGCCTTTTTTCTTCTGTGTGAGTATCACGCGAAACTTATTCGGCGACTTTGAGAACGACATTCGACGACCGGGAAGAGCATTCGGCGACCAATTCAACATTTCGTCGCCTCCGCTTGCATGTTGGAAATAGCAAAAGTGACAGGTTATCTCAGAACGCAGTGGTGTGGGAGCAAAAGGGTAAACCCCACTTGCACGGAACTGCGGGCGTCCGTTTAGAATAAATGCTGATAGTGTAATTGGTTCTTAAATTATCCCTCCTTGATGGGCCTCCTCACTTGGTCTTTAGCGTTAACGGCGAGCAACTGAGAACGGCGCTCGCGAACAGCGGCGTAATAATCAGAAATGGCTTCATGACTTAGCTGGAAGCCTCGCTCACAAGCGAGTTGGGACGCCTGGTTAAGGGTCAAAGAGTTCTGGTCCATGCCATTAATGATTTGGTCCTGTAAGTCATGAGGGAGCCTCATGAAATAGAACCGCATCTTCCTTGAGGATGACAAGATTAATTCTCGATGATTGATTCCCAAAACTCCCCGCTCGTACATGAATCGCTCCTGGATGCCCGGGCGCTATCAATGGCAGGATCTCCGGCAGAGCTGCTTACTGCGCTCCGGTGATACTCTTCAACTCCGGAACGTGCCTTTCCAGCCAGTAGAGAATTTGGGATTCCACCGTGCGTCGCTCCCGCAAAGATAGTTCACGTATGCGTTTGAGCAGTTGTTCATCGGATCGGGCAAAGAGCAAAAACACAGTCTCGGAATCCGTTGAGTTTGATGCTGGCCTGAGAGCTGGGGCCTTTTGCTTGACCTCAGCGACACCCTTCTTGCGGTTGATCTTCTTCACCAAACACTCGCGGCATGTCTTCTTAATAAATGTGATCCCATGCTGATATGGCTGGAATTCCTTGCCACAACAACCACAAATGCGCATAGAGGAAGCGGCAATGGGTTGCTCATCGGACTGGTGTTTATCTGCCATAGTAACCGCTCCGCTTTCTATTGAAGGCTTAGCCAACAAGCTATTACACAGACGTTCCCAATCCTTGCAGGCAGCGCATACCGAAGCTATGTAAATTCGGTTACGCTTATACCAATCCCGTTGATCCAGGCCGCTCTTTAGGCCAGGATGCTTTTCCAGAACGTCAGGCTTTTCACGGTTCACCTTGCATTGTACGGGAGTAACTCTGCCGAGCTTGCATTTGAAGGTATTCTCATCCAACCATTTGTCTGATGGCCGCTTTGTTTGCATATACAAGCTGCACTTTGAGCAGGAGAAGTTCTCCCAATCTGCTGAAATGGCAATATCAAGGCACTCATCATAAAGGTGGCACATGACATCCCGTCGAACCTTATCAGGCTCAGCTACAGGCTTGGCGGCAATCGGACAGAGCATTTAGCCATCCCTTGATGCCGTGCGGGATTGTGGGCCAGCGCTTGAACGGAGACGGACTCATTACCTGGACGCCCCCTTGATTTTGTCCCGCATGCGAGTATCGGAATCAATCGCCGAGAACACTACCGAAAGGACCCCGTTCGCAAAGTCAAAGGAGACTTCCTCCTCTTTGACTTGCAACCGGCCTGACTGGTCGTTTACGGTAATGTTGACCTTGGGCGGGCCGGACGATCCGCCGCGCGAATCGTCTGCCCTCCAGCCGCCTTTGCGGATCACCAGCTCGCCCTTCTGAAGGATCGCCGGAACCTCGTCGGATGCCAGACCTCCGGAATGGAAGCGCCGCGCTCCGGAGAACATCGAAAGGTCCACCATCCGCGTCTCGAAGGGCGGCGTCACCCCGATGATGCCGCCCATATGGTCCACCGGGATCGCGCCGACCTCTCCGGTTGCCCCATACCCATAGCTGCCGGAACTCCAATTGACAAAACTGGTCGCGGTGGGCATCGCGTTCATAAGCAGGCTTGAGAGCTGGCTTTCGATCCACTTGGAGATCATGTTGGATACGGCATTGGAGAACGCGCGTGTGAGCACGTCGCAAAAAGCCGTCCATGCTTCGGCGGCCGACTTTATTTCTCCACGAAAGAACTTCCCGAACAAATCGCCGAAGCCCCTGCTGATATCGCTCACGAGGCCCTTGTAGATGTCCTTCATGGCGGCCGCGCCCAGTTGGGCCTCGGTCTGCATATCGCGTTGCAGTTGCGCCCAGCCCTCGCGCATGCCGTCATAAAAGCTGCCGTCTTTCATCACCTGGGCCACTCGCTGCTGCTCCAGGTAGAGCTTGCGATAGCCCTCTTTCTTTGCGTCGAGCTGGGGTATGGTGAGATCGAGTATGCCCTTTTCCCTGGCCTGCGCATCGATGAGTTCAATTTGAGCCGCCAATTGATCCCGGATGGTCCCGGTGAGCTGGGCATACGAGGCATTGAGCTGGGCTACTTCGACACCGGTTTTCAGGGCATCCATTTTCTGATTCAGGTCGAATTGTTTCTGGGCCTGCTCGTATCGATACCCATCCAAGCCCACCATTTCTTTTTTGCGGGCGATTTCCTCCTTTAAGGCTTCCCCCGCCTTTGTGTTTACGCCGCGCTTGTTCGCTTCGCCCAGCTTGTCCTCCAGCCGCTGGATTTCATCCATCGCACGAAGCGTCTGCTGGCCAATATTGGCTGCGATATTATCGAGCGCCTGAGAGTTCTTTAGCGTAGCCGCATCCGAGAAACGGCCCTGGCTCAGAGCTTCCGCCTCCCAAAAAGCGTACTGCTCGTTATGAAACTCCCGATACATTGTCCGGAAATTCTCTTCGACCTGGTGGATTTGCAGGCGAAGCTGCTCGATGCCCAGGGCTTTCTTCGCTCCTCCGCCACTTTCTTCCTTGTTGTCCCGGTCGAATATCTGTTTTTCCACCGCCATTAATTCTTTGTAATGAGCTTTGGCGGCTTCCGAACCTGCTTGATCCATCTTCAAGCGATCCCGCCAATAATTTGCTCGGAGTTCCAAGGCATCGTTCGCCCAGTTTTTTTCGTCGGCGATTATGGCATCGAGGGCCTTTTTGTCGACATCGACCGAAAAGGCCTTCGGCGCGGGTGCTTTGGGGACGGCTGGTCCGAATGGATCGGTAGGATTTAAAAAATCCAACCCGCCCCCCCCTGTCCGGCCCCTTTGATTGTTCCTTGAAGATTGATTGCTCCTTGGGGAATCTTTCCGAAATCAACGCGTATTCGTTCCACCGCGGCATGCCACAGACTCGCGATTCCGTCCGCGATACCCGAGAATTGGGATTGATAAGCTTGCCAATTGCCGATATTTGTGATGAGGCCCGAGTTGATATTGTCAAAAAGCGTTGTAAATGCTTGGTCGGCATGCAACATCGCGGCACTTCTAGCAGCCTGGGTAATACGCAACGAGTCTATCTCCCGTTGCTGTTTTTTGATTTCAAGGTCGGAGAGCTTGGCGTCTAGTTCGTAGTTCAGACGAAGATACTCAGCGAAGGCGGGTCCACCTTTATTTAATAGCGAGATGAGCAATCCTTCGGATGAGCCGAAAATATCGTTTGCAAGGGCCGCCTTATTCGCTCCATCCTCGTAGCCTCGAAATTTCTCGGCCACCTCGGACATGGTTTCACTAAATGTTTTCGCTTGGCCGGAGTCTGTAACGAGGGATACCCCCATCGCCTCCAGGGCGGCCTTTGCCTTATTGCTCTCCGAAGTCATGTCCGATAGGGCTTCCGTCACGTTTTTGTAGCCCACCAACATGGTATTCGGATCCACCCCTGAAGCCTTGGCGGCTCCGGTGAGGTCCTGTATCTGCCCGGTGTTTATGCCGGTCGTAGTTGAGCGCAGGCTAATTTTTTCGACCGATTCCCGATATCTGTCCGCGCCTCCCACTGCCACGGTTTGATCGGAAATACCTTGATTGGTTTCCCTTATTGCGTCCGCCTGCTGATCTATGGCGGGGAGACCGGCATCGAGCCTCGCCTGGTTATCTCTGGGCGAAAGCCCCCACTTCGCCCGGATGTCATCGGGAGTCTGCCGAACGGCCGCCTCTCGCCGCTTGTTTTCCTCGTCGAGCTGGCGGATTCGCTCATTCATCGTTATCGCGTCTTTGACGGTCTCGTTCGTGAGCTGCGACATCTCCCGCCGGGCGGCGGCATGCATCTTGACGTAGGAATTTACGATGGAGGTTGTGCCGGCGTTGATGCCGTAGGCTGCTTCCTGGATGCCCGTGCGAAGACTGGTGTTGAGGATATCGTATTCCAGGCGGGTCTGCTGCGCCGCTTTGACGGCCTTGGTCGCATCGCCATCAATGACTATCTGGACTCGGTTTTCGGCCATTTTAGCGGTTCCTTTTCAAGACGGCTTCCTGCGTGATCTCGGCTGCCGCCAGTTCGACAACGGTCTTCCAATCGCCGCTTACCGGCTGTCGAAATATCTTCATTGTGGGATACCAGGGGCTGTCTTGTCTTTGCAGAAGCCAAACCCAGCTTGCACTAAACCGACAAAGCAGCCAGACAGATTTTCCCAATGCTCCGGCTAAATGAGCCACGTAGTTATCCGTCGAAACCACAAGGTCAAGGTTTTGGATCATGGCTGCGAGATCAGCGAGATCGAACTTTTCAAAGACTCCAGAAAATACGGCCATTGACGAAGGCTCGCCTTTTGCCTCAACGGCCTTCATTGCTGGGTGCAGATCCCATATTTGCACCCCTGGAATATTAAAAAGCGGCCGCAGATCCGATAAAGAGACCTCGTTCCCACACGCCAGGCCAACCTTGAGTTGGCCTGGACAAAGACTATTCAGGCATCCCTTCCAGAATTCCACCTTCCCGGCATCAGGCAACAGATATGGAATTTTGGCAGGAATAGAATCAAGGGATGTTTTAAAGATGAGCGGCGCCGTCCTTGTCGGGCAAAACGCATTGACTTCTATGGGTTCAGAATCGACGCCAACGTCATAAACAGCAAGTCTTGTAACTCCCCCTACCGTCCCGAGGAGCCTTCCACAATTTAAAGGCGAAGCCACGATAACTTCCGCTCCCAGTTCGGCGATAATCGGGATGTATCTGGCAAACATGACCAGGTCACTCACATGGTTCATAGTTCCGAACAAGATTGCCTTGCCCCTGGGATCTTCTCCGTTCCAGATTGGGACGTCTGGAAACTTTGCTGCATATGAGCTTTCCTGGCTGGCCGCGTATTCTGCAAAACCCCTCTCAAAATCCCCGGTAACAAGAAGGAGATCGGCATACTGAAGCCGGATCTCCTGGGAGCGGGGATTGAGCGCCGCTGCCTTTTCGGCCATTCGCAAAGCGGAGGCGACATCGCCCTGCGCCTTATGTGACAGAGCCATTTTGCTGTAAGTTTCAGCGGTACGCTTGATCTTTTGCCTATTGGACATGGCATCTTCTCCTTGAAATGGACCAGGGGGGTGGACGATCCCCCCAGGTCCCGCATCTTCCAGGCGCGGCCGGTTGCCGGAAGATGCATTCGATGCCGCGCCAAACGCGGGGGTAAGCGCCATTTGACAGCGGCATCAAGGATGAACCAGGGGAGCCGACAGCATCCCCTGATCCGAGCATCCCCCAAGCGTCGCCTCTTGGAGAATGCAACTGCGCCGGGTTGGAGCGGTTGCGCGCCCGGACTCGGCGTCAGGGCTGGAATGAGCCTCAATCGATCATCGGAAGGGCAGGCCCCCGCATTAAGGCACGACCGACTTGTACCCGGACCTGTGATCGATCACCGTTCCGGCATATTCGTGCCGAATTTTGTACCGAAGTTTGTCGGCCATAAACACCTGCTCGCCCTGGGGCGAATCGTTCAAAAACATTTCCGGTTCCTCGCGGCCGTTCAAATAACCCATCTCCACCATGTCGATGATTTCAGGCGGGAGCAACAGGCCCCAGTCATCGACATCGGTTGCAAGCGGGATCTGCGCGCCGTTGATTTTCCCGCGAAGAGGATTCTTCACCTTCGTGGTGAGGTCGTTTGCGGTGTAGTATTCCTCCTCGGTTACAATCGACTCGCCCGTACTCATGAGGTTTATCGGATAGACGAGGGTCGGCTTAATATTGGGGTCGGCGAGGAGCCCAAGTCTCTCGCCGCTGTCATTTTCCGTCATAAGGGCCAGGGCCGTGTATGCGGCCAGGGCGTTTGCGTGCGTAAGCGCCACGGCCCCGAGGTTGCCATGTCCGACCGTGAACCAGGCCGTCCCATCCGAGCAATTGGAGTTGGTGATGAAGAGCGCCCACACATATTTGGCATGCGATCTTCTCGCCGCCCTCCCGAGCCTTGATCCCATGCGCTGGATAAGGGAGAGGTCGTCGTTTACGATCATTTTGCGGGTGATCGTGAGAATGTTGCCCTTTTGCCCCACCACGTAGCTGGATTCTTCGTCGGTAATGCCGCCGATCTCGTTGTAGTCGGCTGCCTCTGGATCGACCGTTTCAAGGTCCGGGAAATAGCCCACAAGGACCGCCTCCTGCGCCCTGAAATCCTTTACGGGCTTTCGAACGGAGATAAGGAGGTTCTCTCCGTAATCGACGGCCAGATAGTCGCTGACCATCCTGCGGCCAAGACTGTTTCCGAGAAGGAAGCTGAAGGTCCCCGAATTGATGTCCTGGGCCGCTCGGAGGTCGGCCGGGAGACCTCGGCGGTTGAAGATCCCGCGCATTTCACCGTCTCCGGTGAGCATCACATAGAATTCGCGGATACTGCTCGGGATCCGGACCGCGCGCAGAACATCGTAGTCCTGAGCTGCCCGCATGTTTTCGAAGGCGGGGTAACCGTTAAGTTGCCGAATTTTGGAAAGCCGGGTAATGTCTTTGGGCTTTAGGCCCATTGCCAGGTCCAGGGCCATTTGAATCTTATCGCGCTGGCCGATTCCGCCTCCGATTCTCGGGTTCAACATCCCCTGGGAAGCCCGCTGCATATCACCCTCTCCTTCCTTTTTTCTTTCTCCGGAATCTTCTATGGCCCGATTGATTAACTCCTGGGCCTGGTTGATGGTAACCTTCTTCAGGTCCAGACCATCCAGGAGGCTGGGCTGCTTTTTCTTGATGAGTGCGATCAACTCTTCTAACCACATTTGATGTCCCCCCTTAGCTTCTTCGTATGGGTCTAAGCCCGCCCGATAAGTCCAAAAGCCCTCAGTTGCTCGGAATTGGAGATCAAGCTCTTTGGAATCTCCGCCAACCCCAGGCAGTGCATTCCGCACGTTATTCCCCCTCCGGAGCTTCTGCTTTTTCTTCGCCTGTAGCACGCTCCTCGAAACATGCCGGATCGGCGACTCCAACTTTCTCCTCTATGTCCCTGAGTTCCGACTGAACGAAATGCAGAAGTGCTACGAGGCCGCGCACAGCATCTTGCGAAAGCTCAGCCTGGTCGGGCCTTTCCAGCGATTCAGCCACAAAAGCAAGAACATCGCCGCATCTGCTCAAACCTTCTGACGGATGAAAACGTTGATCGAAGAACCTAAACATCATGACGTCTCCCCCAATTTTTTCTGCTTTGGGCAGGCCAGGATCGCGCCAGCCGCCATTCTCAAATGTTCCTCCGCCAGCATCAGTACATAAGCCAAGCCGCCCATTGCCTCACCGGACAATCCAATTCCTTCATCGGGCTTATGAATACTGACAATTTCAACAAAGAGTTCCACAATATCGGCCACCTTCAAAATCCGATCAACCGGGCTGGTGCTATCAAAAACTGAATCCACAATTCTCCCCTTCTAATCCAGCAAGCATCCATATATACTTGCTGGTAATGAGGTGTTTCTGTCATGGTTGCGCCTCAAAAAAGAGGGGCTGCCGATCCCACAAAGACGCCGCTAACGTCTTGGATCGAAACAGCCCCTTCTCGCTGCCTCCTTCGATTTTATTGCACCGGCAGGGCGTCGAAGGTTACGCCTTTTCACGTCGCGACTCGCTAGCCGGTGCAAGCTTGTTTTTTTTGCTGACGGTTACCCCATCCTGGGTAAAACTTCCAATGCAGTTCCGGCATCCCTTTCTTTCCTGAGTATGTTCCCGAGTGTGGCCAAGAGACGCTTCATTTTGGGAATATCAGTACACCAGCTCAAGCTTTCGGTGCCGCACAATGACTTACAGAGACCTTTTAGCCTTTCTTGCCCGTTGGGGATCTGCGCGGCAATGTCCATGATCCTCTTCCGAAAGGAGAAAACCTGTTCGTCAATCTCTCCGGGCTTACGTTTGGGAGCCCATCCTTGATTTCGAATGGCGACTATTAAGGATTCGAGCTGAATATTGGTAAGTGCTGCCGCCGTAGCTACCCCGAAACAGTTCTCAAGAAGACTTCGGTAGAATGGATCGGTCCAACCCATGTCTTTTCTTGCAATGTGGATCATGGCCAGGAGCCTTCTTCTCTCCGCTTCCGGATCGCCATCACTGGACTTCATTGCCGGGCATCCGCCCTTGAGTACTTTCATGGCCTGTTTTCCCCTTTTTTGTTTTTCATGATGTGCTTCAGGTAAAAAGAATCTCGGTCCTTTAACTTGTGGATTACCTCCTTTTGACCGTTAATGTTTTTGTCCATTCCTACTTTTATCAATTCGTCATGGGCGTAAAGTTGTCGGATTACTTTGTAGACCGTGTTCTTCTTGCAATCGGAAAGCAGGGCGACCTCTCTGGCCGAAAACGCTTTTTTGACATGCATTGCCCTCAAAATCTTGTCCGTTAGAGCCGACTTCTTTTTCCAGAGCTTTGAAGTTCCAATGTACCTGTAACTTCCAGGAGCTTCCTTGATGATTTCCTTTCGCTCTACCAAATCGGCGAAAATTGCCTGTACTCTCAGTGCGTTTGGCTCTCCGATAACACGGGCGATCTTTGAGGCCGAGAACCTTGCCCTTTGTGGAAGAGCACTTAAGCAGGCCCGTATCTTTTCGGTAAGACCCCCTCTCATCGGCACATCTCCCTGACAAGTTCTTCGGTGATCGCGGTCAAGCCGCTCGCCCGCATAACTCGCTCGACGCGCTGTGCGTCGCGAATGACCATGCGAAAATCGCCCTGGGAGTGCTTCGCAAGCTCTGATGCCATTTTCGAGGAAATCTCAAGGTCGAGGCTCCGCGTATAGAACATGGCTATGTCAGAGGGAACAACTTCCTCGAAGAGTACTTCATGCGAAATTCGAGAAATCAGCCGACGTTCCTGGGCCAGCTTGCCCCGAAGCGGCTCTTCGCCTATCAAGATTACCGGGACACAACATCTGTCATGGAGATCCCGGAGAACGTTCAGATGCTTGAGAGACATCCTGTCGGATTCATCAACCATTATCATGCGCTGATTGTCGGAAAGGCCCCTCTCCAGCAAGTCAAAGCACGCCTGTGCAGCTCTCGGCCTTGCTCCAGCAACTGCAAAGCATGCTTCCCTGAGAATACCGGAGGGACTATGCCACCCGGCATAGGATACGTAACAAACCTGACGATCCATTGCCGCCAATTTCAAAGCCGCAGTTGTCTTGCCGCGCCCTGATCGTCCCATGAACACACTTATTCCTGGCGCTACCTTCTGCCCAAGCTGCTCTTCTTTGACGCTGAGGCATTTCTGGTAACTCATTGTGGGAACGAAAACCTCACGCACAGCTCCCCCCCTTTTCAGTTTGCCGCTTGGAGCAGGGCGGAGACCTTTTCTGAAAGCCCTTTGGTCTCTGCATAGATTCCCCAGTAGGCCCAAGTGTCTCTTGCGATAGCGACGGCCCTGAACCTCTCTATGAAACGGAACTCATCGTCCGACAACGAGGCCCCGGCATTGATTTCGTTCAGGAGGAATTTGAACCGATCTTCCTCGTATTCGAAGAATGGGCGATCACTCACCGGCAGGCTTATTTCGATTGGAATTTCCTCAGAGCGAATCTCGAACTCTTCCTTTTCGCGGATCTCGGCGGCGAGCTGCTCATCGGATGGTTGATTTTCAATCTTTGCCTTTTCAGCCATATCGGCAGCGATAATGCTCTTCCGGACGGTCTGTGCAACGGTTTCAATTGTCGGGATAGCCGAGTACTCTATGAGGTCGGGGATTTGTGATGTAAGTCGTTGATATTCGGAGAGGTAGTACTTCCTGAGCCGGGCTTTTTCCTCTATTTTCCTTTTGGCAAGCCCCATATCCTTCATAGACGAATACTCGACCGGAATGGCGCGGCAGACGAATTCTGAGTTTGCAAAAACGAGAATCCAGCCAGGATCGAGCGGATCAAACCGAATCGAAACTTTCTGGCCGTGGAGAGCGGCAAGGGCCGGATGTTCATAAAGATCCGCGAAGGATGTCCGAAAGCGGATTCGGCCTCGATCAACCGTTCGTTTTTCTTCAAAAAGAAAGAGAAGGTCCAGGGCGTCCTCGGAAATTCTCACCGGCCTCCAGCCATCTTCATGGCAGGCCCGAAGGCATTGCAACGGTGTTACCTCTGTTGGCCTGGGCTTCCAGATCCATTCCTTTAACACTCCGCGATGCGGCCGTTCTTTATTGTAAAAATCGGCTGCCTGAACGACGGTAAGCAAGAACTCGGAAAACTTGAGCAATTTTCCGGCCGTGGCAAGTTTCTTTATCTCAAGCTCATCGACTTCCTGCTCTTCACCCGAGGCGGACAAACATTTTACATGGCCTGGAACCTTGAACTCATCACGAAGGACTGCCTCGAAATGTCGGAAGGTGGATTCAATCATCTTCGCCTTAGCGTTTCGCACAAGCGCCGTTCGATGATTGAGGACAACCAGACATGCGACCTCTTCCGGGTCCTGGTCATCTAAATCGACTGGTAAATCTACTGTTTCGCTAACCGACAACCCCGAGGCCGCCATCTCGTTGACGATGCCCGTAAGGTAGGTAGATAGTTCGGGCCGCCCATTGTCGGTGTAGACTGACTTGAAAGCACCGAAACACCGGCAGCCGGATCGCAATGCCAATCCGATGGCGTGGCCGTTATAGCGTCTCCCAAGCCAAAGTCCGTAAATCAGCCTGGTCCTGAGATCCTGGAAAAAATATCCCTCCGGCCTGAAAACGACTCCGGTTTCATCGTCCTGGACCCAAAAATCAAATTTATGCTGGTCACCAACCACGATTTCGAAAGGCGCTAAATCTGTGTAGTTCCGGAGAATTGGAGGAAGAAGATTATCAAGACCCCTCTTGCCGCCGTCCCGAATTGCGAGGAGGAGCGGATTCATTTTCTTCTTTAGGTGTAACGTGAAGCTCCGATATCCGCCAATGCTCCAGCCTTGCAATGCCGCTTCTGCCCTGACGGCGTCATAAATCGCCTTTTCGGTCATCTTGCGATGTTCGCGTTTGAGCGCCAGCCCGATGCCAAATTCAAGCGCCCTTTCATCCCAAATTTTTGGTTTCCCTTTGTTGCTCTTGGTGTGGCGGTGAGCAGCCAGGCCGCCGTGCTTCTCTCGCGCGATATAGTTGTAGACCGTCTGTGGATAAATTCCGTTTTTCCTTGCAACGCATTCCACCCATTTTTTTACCTTCCAGCCCCCCGGAACGTTCGTAGCTTCCCTGACGATCCTGGAGCAACATTGCACTCGTGGATCTTTCAGTAGATCCTCGGGGAGGGGGATACAGGTAGAATCCGTCTGAAGGCTGGTTGGAACCGCGCCAGTGTGCGCAAACAAAGGAACGTCAGTCCGTGAAGGCAATTGGCAGTTCTTCAGAAACAGCTTTTGAATTTTCGGTGTGAAATCTTTGGAGTGGTAGATTCTTTTCCCGCTTTCCATTACGAACGGAACCCGTTCGACGGCGAGAATGCGTTGAATAGATCGCTCATGGATCCCCCAGGTGCTTGCCAACTCACGAACTGTGAACTGCGACTTCATGACTGTGCCGTTCCCTCCGGAGATGCCGGTGTTTTCGGCGGTCGCCCAATTTCTGCCGTTAGAGTTTCTAGCGCTGCTATGACTGCTTCAGGATCAAACCTGAGATGCTTTCCCACCCTGATATGTGGAATCTGCTTATCTCCAGTCTGTCTCTGGATATTTGAGTAAATCCAGGAGGTTTTGACGGAGAGAATTTTGGCCATCGTTTTTATATCAACTAGGGTTCCCATCGGACTTCCTGCTCCGTCAGTGTTGTTGGTTGTATGCCATCACCACCAACATAGAGAAGCCATCGAATGGTGTCAAGAATAAAACGTTGGCAACGAAGATGTTTTTTCACCAACATTGACAAACGGGTAGTATCGAGGTAAAAACGGCAAGTACCTTTGGGGTGCGTCGCCCAAGTCAAGGAGATCTAATGAGCGAAAAGGAACGGAAAATCGAGGAGATAAACTCATTTCTCAGTTTCGTCATGGCTGATTTGGAAGACGCTTCTCCAGAGGACCGGAGAAAATGGGCAGGGTTTCTTTTCCGTACAATGGGGCCACTCGTGGCCATCTTACCGTTCAGAGAACCTACTGAGTGGCCTGCTTTTCCTGATGATGAAGAATGGAAATTCGTGAAGTCCATTCAGGAGGCTTGGAATATAGCTTTGACTTGGCTTCTTGCGTGCGTCGACAATCTTGAAAAAACCGTTGTTGCCGCAGTCTACTACAATGTCCCTCGATATTTTACCTGGGGAATGGCAAAAGATTCAATGTTCATCAATCGAATCCATCCTTCATCTGAAGCTAATATGCTCACCGCAAGGATTTATGACGGAGAAGTCCTCAATAACATAGATTTCTATAGCGATATACCTGATAACCTTCCATATTATGAGCGTCAGTTCCCTCCGGGTTTCATCAGCTTCATGGAGGCCCTTTCGGGTTTTCCTAGGAAATCGTTGAAAAGGTGTCTCCATTGCGATAGGATGTTTTTCACGCCCACAAATTTAAGAAAACGTTATTGTTCCTCTCATTGCCAAAAGATAGCCTCTGTCTATAGATCACGTCTGAAGCAAAAGAATTCTGAATAGTTTCTCTAGCAGGCAGGCATCAGAATGCGGACGTTCCCCCGCGCTCAAACCCGATCACTTTTGATAATGTTTACTCACTGATAATTGTGCGATTTCGATTTTGTGGTTCGCAATAAACAGGTAATTAGTCGCAAAATGTCGTTCTCAATTTCCCCAGCTCAGCGCGCCAGGTCAGGCACTATTGGGTGTCGTTTTGTCGCGACATCCACCAATGAGACAATCTTGGACTAAACCGGCTTACAGTATGGCTTCCAGCCGGTTTGCAGCATTAAATTAGTCGCCGAATGCTCTTCTCAAATCTCATTTTTCGGGGAAACAATGTCGCGACCATTTCTTTCTTCGAAGGTCCGCAAACCCGCACCACCACAAGCCATTCAAACCTGTTCAGCCTTTTTCTAAGTTTTTCAAAATAAGTTTCTTCTCACATTCATAAATGGCAATGGCAGATATCACGGGAAATATCACGCGAAACTTATTCGGCGACTTTGAGAACGACATTCGGTGACCGGGAAGAGCCGGATTTGGGTTGGTCTGTGCACCTGCCTGCTCGTGGCCGTCGCCCAAAAACGGCCCCGAATTCCGTGCTCGCTCAATACGTTCCCACAAATTTTTGAGGTCAACCTGTTTGAGAAAAAGTCAATCATATTGCTGGTTTCCGAGGCTCTCAAGCAGAATGCCGAAACGCAACAAGCTGGGAAGTAGCTGAATGTATTCTGAAAATAACCGGACAGTAGTGATTTGCGGATCCTGAGTCCACAATCAGAGCATATTTATGCTCAAATAATCGAGGATTTGAGACAAAATGAGAGCGACTGTGCATAGAATCTGTCGCGCCCCATATCCTTTTTTCTCGCAATCTGATATAGTCTAATCGTTATTTTGCAGTTTGGAAATACCCGTTGTGGGCCATTTATTTCGCGTAGGCCGAACAGTTTGTTATACTTTGACACGAAGAGATATCATGTTTAATATTAGAAACAAGCGAGGCCCTTTTGCTAATAACAGAGTCAATCCTCACGAAAAGAATGAACTTAAATATTGGTGTCAGAAGTTAACCTGCACCGAGTCTCAGCTAAAAAATGCGGTAACGGCAGTGGGGACTTCTCCCGACGCAGTGCGGCATTTCCTGAAAGATAAGGCCCCAAGCTGATATTGCAGGTTTCACCTGAGGGGAGACGAGGATTAGCTCATTTTGGATGTGCGATAGCAGGAAATACAGCGCGCATCATACACTGCGGGACCATTGCGGCAACAGTTCGAGCCAGTATGGTATACATGAGGTTCTGAGAAGAATGACGACAATAGGATTAAACAGCTCTATAGGATTACACAACTCCATCGGTTAGAGAGGTGTAGATTACAGTGGGATTTATTTATAAAAACTATTTGCTGAGATCAAATTCCGTTCAGGTCGCCGAAAGCGACCGCTGGACCCTGGAAGTCACCGTTGGCCGGAGAAAAGGTTCGGAAGACGAAGCGAGGGAGCAGACTTTCACTTCCGAAAACAGTTTTCTCGGTAAAGATGTGGCAGACATGGAGGGCATTATATTTGCGAGAAAAATCATTGACGGAGAGATAAACGGACTGTCGATCGACGACCATAATTGTAAATGCGGGTAGTAGCGGACAACCCGCCCGGCCACAGCCCCCCGAGCAACGGGAATGGGCCGCGGGGCGGGGCGACAAACAGGCTGGGATCGCATCCCGGCTTAAACCATTTAGCATTGAGAGTGCACCAGGTGCATCATCAAGTCCTTAATTCAGGAGCAATCTTTAAGCATGTCATTCAATTCGCTCGGCCTCTCGGCCGAATTACTCCGTGCCGTCGTCGATCAAGGCTACAGCAAACCCACTCCAGTACAACGCCAGGCGATTCCCCTCATACTTGAAGGAAAAGACATCCTGGCCGGTGCTCAAACCGGCACGGGAAAGACAGCCGGTTTCGCTCTGCCGCTCTTGCAGCTTTTGAGCAAACGCACCGTTGTGAAGGGAAAGAATTGCGTTCGCGCCCTGATACTTACTCCAACTCGCGAGCTTGCCGCCCAGGTCGAAGAGAGCGTGGCGGCGTATGGCAAGCATTTGCCGTTAAATTCGACGGTCATCTACGGCGGGGTCAAGATCAACCCGCAGATCGAAAAGCTCCGCCGGGGGGTCGACATCCTGGTGGCAACTCCGGGGCGTTTGCTGGACCATGTTCAACAACGGACCCTCGATTTGTCGCGGGTCGAAATATTGGTCCTGGACGAAGCCGACCGCATGCTGGATATGGGATTTATCCGGGATATCCGCAAAATACTCGCGCTTTTACCGAGAAGGCGGCAAAACCTTTTGTTCTTTGCAACCTTTTCCAATGATATCCAGCGCCTAGCTGATGACCTGTTGAACTCGCCGGTCCTGATCGAGGTGGCCCGCCGCAATACCGCCGCGGAGAGCGTGGAGCAGTTGGTGCATCCGGTAGACCGCACGCGCAAGCCCGCACTGCTCTCTTTCCTGATCGGCTCCAAAAACTGGCGACAGGTCCTCGTGTTCACCCGGACCAAACACGGCGCCAACAAGCTGACCAAACAACTCGAACGCGACGGGATCAGTGCGGCAGCCATCCACGGCAACAAGAGCCAGGGGACCCGAACCAGGACACTGGCGGGCTTCAAGCACGGTGACGTTCGGGTGTTGGTCGCAACCGATATTGCGGCACGAGGGCTCGATATCGATCACCTGCCTCATGTGGTGAACTTCGAACTGCCCAGCGTGTCCGAAGACTACGTGCACCGTATAGGCCGAACCGGCCGCGCCGAGCGCCGGGGAACGGCAATATCGCTTGTCTGTATTGATGAGCGCGACCAGCTAAAGGCAATCGAACGTCTGCTCAAGCGCACTATCCCCCTGGAAATCATCGAGGGATATGAGCCCGACCCTTCGATCAGGGCCGAACCGATTACCAGAGGTCAAAACAACTCGAATCGGCGCCAGGGAAGCAATTATCAACCTGGAGAATTATGGAGCAATGCGAATGGTGCAAATCGCACCGCGGGTCGAAAAAACGGCGCGGGCAAAAGCGCTCCCGGGAAGGCCCCAAGAAATAGAGTCCGGAGCGCGGACCTCAAAATACCTTAAGACGGCACCCGGTGAGGTCGCATCGGGGCCTTATTTTTCCTCACCGGGTTCATCGTAACCGACTCCGGGTTGAAGGCCAAAAGAGTGAATTTCGAAGTCAAGAGCACACTTCGGAACGTATCATCACTCATTTGGCCCATTATTCCGGTTAATACAGCTTCATCTGTCCATCGTTCAGCATTTTCAACTGGCCGGTAAACTTGATTCTCCTGGCGCGGTCGGCTTCCGAGGCGAACCGGATTTCTCCGCCGGCCCCATTCCCTTGCAGGAGAACATTTGCTCTCAGTACTGAATTGTTAACGAAAACCATGGTCGTTCCGGCCGCGATCGTCAGCCCGGTCCCACCCGAGACCAGCTCGCCGCGAATGTGGTGGTCTCTGTTTGACGGTGAAAACGTGCCTTGCAGCCACCCGGTAAAGCTTCGCGTTACCACCGGCTTAATCCGTAATGTCTGGTCTCCCGAGAACCGCGTGCAGTTGTTGGAGGCACAGGTCGGATAGTCAAGGTTCGCCTCGTCGAAGGCCGTCTTGACGGTATCACCGTGATTCATGTGCGTGAACAACTCGGTTTGCCAGGCAATCGCATCCCCCCAGCAGCCGGGATCACACCCGGCGGAATCCATGTGGCAATAACCGACCACCACGGTATCGACATTTGTTGCTTTGCGAAATTCGTAGGAAAAGGTGTTGTCGCCGGTATCGCACAGGCCTTCACAACTCCCGATAAAGGAGAACGGCATGTTGGCCCATCCGTTTATCCAGGCGCCGATATCGGTCGCAAAAAGGGTTTGGTCGCATCGGTTGTGAAACGACGTGGCCCCTCCGTGATCGAGTTCGTAGAACATGGACGCGTCATCGGACTGAACGCGGCTTTGGATATCCGCCTTGCTTGCGTTCCCTATGCGGGTCGTGGGATAGCCCATTGTGTCAAACCATGTCTTCGCGTTCTGGGCATGGGCCTCCCAGATGGCGGCCTGGGGGCAGGCGCCCCAATCAGGGCCGTGAATGGAAAGTCCGGTCGGCGCCGGCGGCGGGATGCCGTTGCCAAGACGCGCCCCTGTCACAGCATCTATGATGGCGACAACGACCCTCCCGTCCACTTTTGTCTTCACCACCCACGCCGGATTGGTCGGAGCGGTCCTTACGGGATAGATTTCCGAGGAAGGCGAGATATAGATCAGGTTCGAGTACTGCACCTCTCCTTCGACCAACGCTTCCGCCCGCGCCCTGGATATCACCTCGGGCAATTGGCTCGGCAGTCCTTCCCGCCAGTGTCTTTTCTCCTCGAGCAGTTCCCCCGTTTCCAGGTCGAACTTGTACCGGATGAAGTCCTTTTCAACCAGGGCCTCTCCGATCTTTCGCGGATGGAAATAAGACGCGCGATTGAGTTGTCTGTTCTCGATCCTGATGAACTCGCGATCGCTTTTTTCAACCCTGGAGAGCAGTGGATCGGCGCTCGGGACCACCCTTGTGGTGTATTGTACCGACTCGGACGGCTTCGGAACGGGCGTTTGCCCAATCGCCGGTGCGGCCATTGTAATGATGAGCGCCAGGGGGATCGCCGCAAGTGCAAGCTTTGAGTATTTCATGGCTCACCTCCCAATTTATTGCAAAGTTACCAACACGAGTATCTGGCCGCTCTTCCCCCTGGGAAGTCCCTGCATTGCCTTGCCCAATATGGCCCCCTGGGCGCGTCCGTGGTCGGCGGCTTTCATGGCGTGTCCGGGGGTTGGCGATGTGGTCAAAAGGTCACCCGGTTTAATCTCGTGTTCCGAGGCATCCACATCGCAGTACACGCGTCCCGCCAGGGCAACGTCCAGATCAAACTCTCCGGCCCCCAGGCGCACTCCCGAGCCGAGCCCCATCGCTCCCGCCACTATCCCGGCCACCTTCGAGTCGTACGCGGCCGTGCTCAAGGACAGTCTGCCGGGCTCCATCGGATCTATGACCACAACCGATCCGGGACGCACCTTCGACCTGTCCGTCACATTGAATCCTTCCGCATAATCAAGCCCCTTGCCGAGTTCCATGACGGTTGCATTGGTAGCACGATCCCGAATTCTGACGTTTCCGCGAAAAGTTGCCGCCCAGCCGTTGGCTCCACCTTCCGCGTAAATACCCGTGCCGCCCGAGTCACTCGAGACCAGGAATGCGCCATATCCATTGGCGCCGCTGGCAACGGCATAGTAGCCGCTCTTGTTCGCACCGGAAGTAAAGGACCTGAGCCCGTCTCCTATGACCGACGTGGCCTCTATGCCGTGACCTCCACCCGTGGCGGTGGCGGAGGCGTATGCTTTAAGCGCCAGGTCGCTCCGGGCGTTATCCACCCAGTTCCCACTGCCGAGGTGCCTCGCCATTACGCCGGCAATTCCTCCACCCTCT
This sequence comes from Syntrophobacteraceae bacterium, assembly GCA_049300095.1. Classification (GTDB taxonomy): domain Bacteria; phylum Desulfobacterota; class Syntrophobacteria; order Syntrophobacterales; family Syntrophobacteraceae; genus SbD1. Next base: position 9,589 of record JBAQYM010000114.1, on the reverse strand, counting down.
CCAATCACGCCGTAATCTGTAAGACTGTACGCCCGGATACCCACTCCATCCGTGCTTCCTCCATAGATCCCGGTCCCGGTCCCGGCGTTGAAGACCCTGAGGACGTTGCCTGAGGTATCGCCGTTAATTGACCCGGAAGTTATCTCGGAAGCCGTATGGGTGTGGGCCGCTTGCGCAAAGGCCGTGGATTCAAGCCCATCCAACTTGTCGCAATTGGCGGCATAGGCGGCGGTATTGAGTTTCAGTCTCGTCAGCACGGTGGGACTGAGAGTCGATGAGGATAATGTAATCTGAAGCCACCTTGACTCGGAGGTGAAGATGCTCAACGTGGCGGGACTTTTCGGCGGATCACACCGGAGCACCGCCGGCTGCAGGGCATTGAGGTTTCCAAGGACGGTACTGAATTGGCCACTGGTGTTGAGAGAAATAATCCTGGTTTCCGACCACATCGCGGTGCCCGCCGACGCCACTTTATAGATTTCGAACAACGCGTCGTATTTCCCGGCGGGAAACGGTTTACCGTTGCTGGGGTTGACAATTGTCGCCTCGAGGCTGAGCTTGTTTGACGTCGCTTGGGCGACGGCCGCAAAAGCCGCCAGCACACCAAAAATCAAGGCTAGAATAACGAGTCGAGACTTTTTCATGATACCCTCCCGTGGTGGTGAATTTCAAGGACATGAAAACGACTCCAACGAACAATGGCGCCTGTTCGTAAGTGAGATCATGCACCTGAATGATGAGTGAGCTTAAGCTGCCAACAGATTCGGAGGAGTTCTGAGGGGGCGGTTTCCATTTTGAGAGGCACTTGGAATGTCCAGGGTGCATGAAACAAAACTTTACGCTATCCCAATCAAAGGACGCAAGTGAAATCTCTATCAGGCCGGTTTCGGCAGTGTCGGGACACGCCGCTATACCCCCGCTTCAAATAAAAACATTCCAACCCGTTCAAGACGGTGTTATGAAATCCGGGAGCGGATTCGGTTAAAATGTCAGGCAATCGCACCAAGAGACTTGTCTTCGTATAATGCCCGATGCGAGGTAATCCCCGGTGACTCACAAGCCGAGCTACGAAGAACTCGAGAGGCGGGTTCGGGAACTGGAGCGGGAAATACTGATCCGCAAGCGGGCGGAGGAGGCGTTGCGCGGGAGCGAGGAACGGTACCGCACGCTTGTCGATACGGCGGCGGAGGGGGTTTGGGTCATCGACGCCGAGGCGCGCACAACCTATGTGAACCCGCAAATGGCGGAGATGCTCCTTTACCCGGTGGAGGAGATGATCGGCAGGGGGTTGCCGGAGTTCCTCGATGAAGAATACAAGGCAAGCTTCCAGGACAGGCTGAAGAGGCGGCGGCGAGGCGAGAAGGAACAATACAAACTGCGATTCCTGCGCAAGGACGGCACACAGTTGTGGGGATTTCTCAGCGCCAGTCCCCTGTTTGGTCCTGACGGCGGGGTGGTGGGCTCCTTCGCGATGGTGACGGATGTCACCGAGGGCAAGCGGGCCGAAGAGCTGCTCAGGTCGGAGCGCCAAAGACTTTTCTCAGTTCTGGAGATGCTGCCCGCGCTCGTCTGGCTGCAAGCCAGGGACCATTCGGTCCGCTATGCGAACAGCAGGTTTCGGCAACTCCTGGGTGACCCCGAGGGCAGGTCCTGCTATGAAATTTTCCGGGGGCGCAAAAAGCCGTGCTCTCCCTGTGAGCCGTTCCGGGTTTTCGAGACCACGCTCCCGCAACAGGGTGAATACAGGGATTCTTCGGGACTGATGTATGAAGTCCACGATAGCCTTTTTTGGGACGATGACGGGTCTCCGCTCATACTTGAAGTTGCCATCGATATTACCGAGCGCAAAATGGCGGAAGAGGCCCTGCAGGAGAGCAAGGCTTACCTTGCCGCAACCATCGAGAGCATCCCCTTTGAATTCTGGGTTATGGGTCCGGACGGCCGCTACACGATGCAGAACCGCATTTGCAGGGGACGCTACGGCGATATCATAGGGAAGAGACCGGAGGATATATGCCCGAATGAGCGTATTCTGTCGGTCTGGCGGGATAACAACCTCCGGGCCTTTTCGGGTGAACTGGTTAAAGGCGAAGTGAGGTTCTCCTTCGAAAATGAGGACCTGTACTTCTATAACGTCGTTGCTCCAATTCATGACCACGACAAGACGTGCGGCATTGTCGGAATCAATGTCGACATCACGGACCGCAAGCTCCTTGAGGCTGCATTGAAAAAAGTCAACGAGGAGCTCGAAAGCCAGGTTGAGGAACGGACGAAAGAGCTTAGCGCCAAAACCCGCCGTCTCGAGGAATTCAACGCGGCGTTGAAAGTTTTGCTGAAACAAAGAGAGGAAGACAGAACGGAACTGGAAGAAAGTATCCTGCTGAACATAAAGAGTCTGATTGTCCCCTATGTCGAAAAACTTAAGAGGAGCCGATTGGGTGGCGACCAGATGACCTACCTTACCATCCTCGAGTCCCACATGCGGGAGATTATCTCTCCTTTTGCCAAGAGGCTTTCCGAAAGATATCTTGGCCTTACTCCCGTGGAGGTCCAGGCCGCCGGTCTCATAAAGGAAGGGAAAACGACCAAGGAGATAGCTGAATCGCTGGGTATTTCCGCAAATACGGTCTCATCGCACCGTTTCCATATACGAAAAAAGCTCGGGCTGGGCAACAAGAAGGTAAACCTCAGATCTTACTTGACATCTCTGGGAAAGTGATGATTAAACATAACCATTGTCCCACCAAAGTCACATCAATCATTTCCGCCCCGGATCTGCTATAACATCATCCAGATACTCATGCCCCAGGTGAGCAAGGAGTATGTCCCGCCCGGAGAGGATACCCGCTCCTCAGAATCTTTCACGACGCACGGGGACCCATCTTGATCGAGGGTCCCCTCCCCCATGGCTTTTGAGCCGTTGTTTGCCGGAGGGCCTCTCGTAAGCATACGCCTTTGGCGGCTCGGAAATGACCGATCTCTCGACTCGAAATCGGTTCACAACAGACCAGGGGTCGCGTGCCGTCGGACTTCCATGGAGGACGTCATCCAATCGGCACACGGACCTTTGCTCCACGGAGGTAAGGGATGGTTGCCGATGCATCATAAAACAAATTGCGGTGAATTGGAGAAACGGGTTGAGGAACCGGAAGAAGGTGCGCTCGTTCGCGCGCGGCCGGGGGAGGAGCCGCGGGAGAGCGAACAGCGGTACCGGATGATCTTCGATCATTCTCCACTGGGGATCATGCACTTCGATGAGAACGGGATAATCGTAAATTGCAACGAGCATTTCAGCAAGATCATGGGCGCTTCAAGGAAGGCAATCATCGGGTTCAATATGGTCGAATCCGTCCAGAACGACGCCATGAGATCGGCAATTCTCTCGGCGCTCTCGGGAAAACGCGGCCACTTCGAAGGTGACTACCTCTCCGTTACCGGCGGCAAAACCACGCCTGTAAGAGCCATCTACAGTCGCATAACCTCCGAGGAGGGTGAATTCATTGGGGCCGTGGGTCTTTTTGAGGATATCACGGAGAAAAAGCTGGCGGAAGAAGCGCTGCGCGAGAGTGAGCTCCGGTACCGGAGCCTGGTCGAAACCATGAACGACGGGCTCCTGGTCCAGGACGGAGATGACCTCATCACCTACGTAAACGCAAGACTTTGTCAGATTTCGGGGTACTCCCCGGATGAAATGGTTGGGCATCCCGTAAGGGATTTCCTCGATGAGGAGAACCGGATCATATTGAAGGACCAACTGGCCAGAAGGCGGAAGGGCGCCCATGACCCCTACGAGATAGCATGGAAGGGGAAATACGGGCGAAAGGTATCCACAATCATGTCTCCCAGGCCCGTTTTTGGCGCGGACCGTCATTTTAAGGGAAGCTTTGTGGTAATTACCGATATCACCACTCGCAAACAGGCGGAGGAAACTCTGGCACAACAGGCGGCCGAGCTGGCTCGCTCGAATGCCGAGCTGGAACAGTTCGCCTATGTGGCCTCCCACGACATGCAGGAGCCGCTACGCATGGTTGCAAGCTACGTGCAGCTATTGGCGCGCCGCTATAAGGGCAGACTCGATGGCGACGCCGACGAGTTCATCGGCTATGCGGTCGACGGGGCCAAGCGCATGCAGCAGATGATCAACGATCTTCTGGCATATTCGCGTGTGGGCAGGCGCGGAGAAGACTTCAAGCCGGTTGAATGCGAGGCCGCCCTCGACTGGGCGCTCATGAACCTGGCGACCCTGGTCGCGGAGAGCAACAGTGTCGTCACCCGCGAACCCCTGCCGACCGTGATGGCCTGTACCGGGCAATTGGGCCAGTTGTTTCAAAACCTGATCGGCAATGCCATAAAATTCCGCGGGGAGAGCCCGCCCCGCATTCGTGTGTCGGCCGAGCGAAAGGGGAGCGAGTGGCTTTTTTTGGTGCGGGACAACGGCATCGGGTTTGATACGCGATATGCGGACCGAATATTTATGATCTTTCAGCGTCTGCACGGCAAAGGATATCCCGGCACCGGCATGGGTCTGGCAATCTGCAAAAAGATAGTGGAACGGCACGGTGGAAGAATCTGGGCGGACTCCAGTCCCGGAAAAGGGACGGTATTTTACTTCACGATTCCGGCTGAGAGGGGAAAAAACCATGAATGCTGCCAGAACGGGTAAACCGATCGAGATACTACTGGTGGAGGACAACCCCGGCGATGTGCGCCTGACGATAGAAGGACTCAAGGAAGGCAAGGTTAACAACAACCTGCGCGTGGTTGAGGACGGAGTGGAAGCCATGGCATTCCTGCGTCGGGAGGGCAAATATGCGGACGCCGTGCGTCCGGACCTCATCCTGCTTGATCTGAACCTGCCCAAAAAAGACGGCCGCGAAGTGCTCATGGAAATCAAGGCCGACAAGGACCTCAGGGTTATTCCCGTGGTGGTCCTGACCACTTCGGAGGCCGAACAGGATATCCTCAAAGCCTACAGCCTGCACGCAAACTGCTACATCACAAAGCCGGTTGATCTTGAACAGTTCATCTCCGTAGTAACGTCTATCGACAATTTCTGGTTCACTATTGTCAAATTGCCGCCGGGTGAGTGAAATGAGTGAAAAACCGATACAGCTCCTGTTGATTGAGGACAACCCCGGCGACGCGCGATTGATTCGGGAATTCCTCTCTGAAATAGGAAACAACCCCTATCTTTTGGAATGCACGGACCGGCTCTCGAAGGGGCTGGAGCTTCTGGCCGTCATGAACGTCGACCTGGTCCTTCTGGATCTTTCCCTGCCGGACTCCCGGGGATTCGATACCTTTGCCAGGGTTCACGATCGGGTACCGGACCTGCCGATCGTGGTGGTGACCGGGTCCAACGATGAGATGCTCGCGGTCCAGGCGGTGCAAACGGGCGCCCAGGATTATCTGGTCAAAGGGGAAATCGACAGCGGGTTGCTCTCGCGCGCCATGCGGTATGCCATCGAGCGCAAGAAGACCGAAATCGCGCTTCGCAAGGCCCGTGAAGACCTGGAGGCGCGGGTGGAGAAACGCACTGCGGACCTTGCAAAAGCCAATGAAGAGCTGCGAAGCGAAATCGCCGAGCGCGGGCGGGTGGAAGAAGCTTTGCGAAGGGAGCATTCTTTCCGAACCGCCATCATCGAGCGTGCAGCCGAAGGCCTCTGTGTTTGCCACGAGATACCCGATCATCCGTTTGTCAGGTTTACGGTCTGGAACGAACGCATGACGGAAATTACCGGGTACGCTATCGAGGATGTCAACAGGTTGGGTTGGTATCAGAGCATCCACCCTGAACCGAGGGTCCAGGCGAAGGTGATTGACCGCATGGCCAGGGTGCGGCAGGGGGAGGACCTTATTTCGGAGGAATGGCAAATTATTCGCGCGGACAGGCGGAAGAGGACGGTGCGTATCTCGACCTCGGTCCTGCAAAGCGATGATGGGCTGCCTCACGTTCTGGCGCTGATGAATGACATCACGGAGCAAAAAAAGGCGGAGGCGGCTTTAAAAAAGTCTCATGGCTTTCTGGAAAAACTGGTTGCGGAGCGGACGACCGAATTGAGAAAAACCAATGATCTGCTCCTGTTGGAAACCAGCGAGCGTAAACGCGCCAATGATGAGCTGAAAAGGGCCTACCAGCAACTGCGGGATATTATCAACTTTTTGCCCGATGCGACTTTTGTCATCGACCGGCAGAAAAGGGTCATAGCCTGGAACCGCGCCATCGAAGAAATGACGGGGGTAAAGCAGGATGAGATTCTCGGAAAAGGGGATTATGCGTACGCTGTTCCCTTTTACGGAGAAAAGAGGCCGATAATTATCGATCTTGTGATGAGCGGGGAGGACGAAGCTGAAAAGCAATACGATTTTGTCGAGAGGAAAGAAAAAACCGTCTATGGAGAGGTCTTCGTTCCGAACACGTACCAGGGCAGAGGCGCGTACCTCTGGGGGACGGCATCCCCGCTTTTCGGCCAGGGCGGGGATATAATCGGCGCCATCCAGTCTATTCGCGATATCTCGGATCGCAAGCAAGCCCAGGAAGCGGTCAGGCAGAGCGAGGAAAAGTACCGGCAACTCTTCGAGACGGTATCGGATGCCATTCTCCTTGTTGATGCCGAAACCCGTTTGTTGATCGATGTCAATGAGAGCGCCTTGAACCTTTACGGCTATACGCGCGACGAATTCCTCGGACTGAGATGCACGGAGATTACCGCGCAACCCGATCGGTCGGAAGGACCCATAAAAGAAACGCCGGCCGGCAAACGAACCGAAGCACCGCTTCATCTTCACAGGAAAAAGGATGGCGCCGTGTTTCCAGTGGAGATATCTTCCAGTACGTTTATCCTGGCAGGCCGCAAGGTCCTGTGCGGCATAGTGAGAGATATCACGGAACGCAAGCGGGCCGAGGAGGCCATAACACAGCAGCTCAATTTTCAACAAACGATGATCGACACGATTCCAAGCCCTATTTTCTATAAAGATATTGAAGGAACATACCTGGGCTGCAATTCCTCCTTCGAATCATATTTAGGTCTGTGCAAGGCCGATATTGTTGGAAAATCCGTCTATGATCTTGCTCCAAGGGACCTCGCGGACATATACCGCGCGGCGGACCTCGCCCTGTTCCAGCATCCCGGGGTCCAACAGTACGAGAGCAGCGTCCGGTATGCGGACGGCACCCTCCATGATGTTATATTCACCAAGGGCACTTTCACGGACCTGGACGGCAAGACCGCCGGGCTTGTCGGAGTGATGCTCGACATCACGAAACGTAAGCTGGCTGAACGAGAGCTGAGCGAATATCGCGATCACCTCGAGGATTTGGTGAAAGAGCGCACGGCTTTACTGGCAAATGTAAATGAACAGCTCACAAAAGAAATAAGGGAGCGTGAGGAGGCCGAGCAAGCGCTACGGGAATCGCAACAAATGTTGCAGTCGGTCCTGGATAACATCCCCGTAAGGGTCTTCTGGAAGAACCTCGATTCAAACTTCTTGGGCTGCAATCGCCCTTTTGCTCTCGACGCGGGTTTGCAATCCCCGGACGAGGTCATAGGGAAAAATGACTTTGAGATGGGCTGGGCGGAACAGGCGGAGATCTACCGTTCAGACGACCGTTTGGTCATGAAAACCGGCCGTCCTAAACTCGGCTATGAAGAACCTCAGACCACACCGTGTGGCGACAGAATCTGGCTGTTCACCAATAAGGTCCCTCTGCTTGACGCTGAAGGCAGGATCAAAGGGGTTTTGGGCACCTACGACGACATCACCGAGCGCAAGCGGGCGGAAGAAGCCGTGCATGCCGCTTCACGATACGCGCGCAGCCTGATCGAGGCGAGTCCCGACCCGCTCGTGACGATCAGCCCGGACGGCAAAATCACCGATGTGAATTCGGCGACGGAAACTGTAACAGGGTATGGCCGAATGCACCTTATCGGTACGGATTTCTCCGACTACTTCGCTGAACCGGCACAAGCAAAGGCCGGATACCAAGCAGTATTCCGAGAAGGTTCGGTGCGGGACTATCCACTGGAGATTCGACATCGCGATGGACACCCAACCTCTGTGTTGTACAACGCCTCAGTGTATCGGGATGAAAAAGGGGAGATCGTGGGAGTGTTTGCCGCGGCTCGTGACATCACTGAGCGCAAGCGGGCGGAACGGGCCTTACGTGACGCCTCTGAAAAGTTGAAATTTTTTGCCTACTCGGTCGCTCACGATCTTAAAAGTCCGGCTGTCGGGGTTTATGGACTGACAAAACGACTGAGCAAACATGCCAGGGATGTTCTTGATGAAAAGGGCAGGACCTATTGCGATCAGATCCTGAAGGTATCGGAGCACATTGCGGCCCTCGTCGAGAAGATCAATATCTACATAGCGACCAAAGAGGCCGCGCCGTTGATTGAAACGACAAATGTCACGGAGATTCTCCGGATGCTCAGAGAAGAATTTTCCGCGCAACTCAGCCTTCGCCGAATTGATTGGCTTACGCCTGAGTCTGAAATCGAGATCGAGGCGGACAGGCTTTCGATTCTCAGGACCTTCAGGAATTTGGTTGATAACGCGCTCAAATACGGCGGAGAAAGCCTTACAAGGATTTCGATCGGATACGAGGACGCGGAAAGTCTCCACATTTTTTCCGTAAGCGACAACGGCAAGGGACTTAAAGAGGCGGATTCCGAAAAGATTTTTGGGCTGTTTCAACGCAACGAAACATCCAGGGGTGTCGAAGGCGCGGGCCTGGGCCTTACCATAGTAAAAGAAATAGCCGAACAGCATGGCGGCAGGGTGTGGGTGGAACCGAGAGGCAAAAGGGGCATTACCTTCTACGTATCTATCTCCAAGACCCTGCGACCGTTGCAAAAGACAGCGCGGACGCCCCGGCCGCGTTGAAAATGGTGTAATGCCTTGTAATCAGATCGGGTTCCCGTGGCTTGGCCGCTGTGGCGGGGATATGGATATTTTCGAATGCTTACGCCGGGAGACGGGTAATGGATTTGCGTATTCGCTATATGATGAAAATCGCAAGCCGAAAAAACTCAACGATTCTCTCGTGAACATTGTCTTTGCGAAGGCGGGACCAATCTTTCCAAGTCCACAACATTCGTGAACATTCACGGCAAACAGCAAATCAAGCAAGGCTCCTCATGGGTGTCTTGTTTACAATCTGCCCCACGTGGTCCGGGATACGGCATTCGCGCCAAAAGCCCGTGCACACCCTGCCTGGCTAAACACTGTCCGGTAACCGGACAAGAACAGAAAAGGCGGAAAAAAGAGTTTCACCAATACTGTTCACTTGACAGGATGCTGAAAAAGGGAACTCCTGGTAAAGAAACGGGTGAAAACACCGAGACACGTCATTCCGGCGAAAGCCGGAATCCAGCGGGGCCGCCGGCCTTTGGCCTGTTTGAACGCAGAATTCTGACTTTGAAGTCGGATAAAAGGTGTTTTAGTTGTAGATTCAATAGATTGGGACCGATGGAGCCTGGATTCCGGCTTTCGCCGGAATGACGAACGTACCGATCTCAGGCCCAATTCCGGTTATCAAGAAGACTTTTTCAGCACACTGTTAGGGTGTCCCATCGGGACATGA
>JBAQYM010000113.1:0-8604 GCA_049300095.1 Syntrophobacteraceae bacterium | reverse complement strand
GTGATCCTGGCCTATGTACTGATCCAAGCTCGGCGGCAGAAATGTCGTTTGGTGCCGGTCTGTTCCCCATCGATATGCCATAGCCCCTCCTGTTCAAGGGCGAATATAGCACATAATGCTACGATATACTTGAATAAAGCGCCAAATCCAGTCAAATTTCAGGACTCCAATTACGACACAGTCTCGAAAGCCGGGATCCAGGGGTAGTCACGGCGCTGGATTCCGGCTTCCGCCGGAATGACGACCGGTTGGCGGCTGGCGCCAACTTGAACGCTAATTCATATCATCCACAGCCGGGTTGCCTTCAGGTTTCGATGCCCTTCGCCTTGCGAACGGCTTCGAGGAAGGCCGCGGCGTTGTCCCTTATGACGCTGAATTCCCCCCGGGCAATGGCCGTCTTATCCAACAGTTCCCCGCCGACGCCCACCGCCGCCGCCCCCGCCCGGATGAAATCACCCGCGTTTCCGAGATTCACGCCGCCGGTGGGAATTAGATTGATATGGGGCAACGGTCCCCTGATGCTCCTGATGTAGTCCGCCCCCCCCAGCGGCCCCGCCGGGAAGACCTTCACGAGGACCGCCCCGGAGTTCCACCCCGCAAGGATTTCGGTCGGCGTCAAGGCCCCGGGGATGACGAGAACGCCATGGCGGCGACCATAGCGGACCAGTTCGACATCGAGCACGGGGCTGACCAGGAATTGAGCCCCGGCGAGCAATGCCGCCTTCCCGGTCGCCGGATCCAAAACAGTCCCGGCCCCAATGACGACTTCGTTTCCGTACCTGCGGCCAAGCTCTTCCACGACCTTCAAGGCCCCGGGGACGGTCATCGTAATCTCGATGATGCTCACGCCGCCATCCCTGAGGGCATCCGCAACCCGGAGGGCCGCCTCGGGGGATGGGACCCTCACCACCGGCACAAGTCCGGTCAAGAGGATAAGGTCCAGGACTTCAATCTTTTCCATTAGCGGGACTCCACTGGAAATCCTATTCGCTTTTTTCCAGGATCGACGGACGGACGAACAAAATTCCGCCGACCCGGACGCGCACGGTGGGATAAAGAATCGGCTTTGTAATCATCTCCGGCCCGTCTGATGCGGCCAGGATGGTATCCTCCGACTTGGTCCCCGTGATGGACGGGTTCCAGGTGAACGCCTGGTTCTCTTCGATCAGGTCCGGCGTCTTGAAATCGGTCCGGTAGTCCCTGCCGGCGTACCCGATGGCGCCTCCCTGGTGGTGGAGTTTCCACTCGTCGGGGCGCCCCTTTTCACGGTAGGCCTCGATGCCCCGCCCGAGAACATCCCGGGCCAATACGCCCGGCCGGGTGGCCGCCATGAAAGTACAGTCGATGAAGACGTTCGCCAGGTATTTTTCCCTCAGGTCCTCCGGCAATTTCCCGAAATGAACCAGGCGCGTGAGTGAAACGATAAGCCCCCACTTCCTGGCGTTCAACGACACCATCAGGTACCGGTCGATTGGCTTCTCGGTGGGAATGGGGTGGCGGAAATCGGATACTCGCGAATCGGCGGCGGCCATGAGCGTAACCGGGTCGATGCGGTCCCTCCACAGCTTGGCGCAAAGTCTGGCGACCACCTCCGATTCTTTTTCGCCCCTCTGCGTGACGATGAGGGTCTCTTCGAGCGCGGAAGAGGCTTTCACGCCCAGCCACCTGAAGCGCTCGATTTCATCCGGAGTAAGAGAATAGCGAAGCCGCGCGATCTCGTCGGCGAGGTTCACCACGCCGGGAATAGGCGCATCCGATCCCACCGGGCCGCGTCCGGCAAGCTCGGCGACCAGGGCGGCCTCGCGGTCCTCGTACCAGGGAAATTCCACGATCTCGTATCCCTGCTCGTCGAGCCTCTCCTCGCGCAGCATCCTGGGAGCTTCGATATTGTTCGATATCACGAACTTCGATTCCCCGGTAACGAGAAGGGAGGCAACGCCCATTTCGGTGGTGATTCCCACCATGTTGAGGCCGCCTCCGGTCATCCAGGAAAAGTTCGCCTGCCGTTTGAGGAGCAGCGCCCGGAGACCTCGCGCGGCCATGAATTCCCGGACCCTTCTTTCCTTTTCGCGGACCTCGCGTTCACTTGCCATTCGCTTTCCCCTATCGAGCGAGCAACTGCGCCCGGGCCGTCACCGGCCACTCCGTCCTGAAGAGCGCCTCGACGGCCCCTTTCCCTTCTTACCGGATATTCCGACCGTTACTTCTTGATCTCTTTGACGAGCTTTCCGAAGGCCTCGTGATCGCCGGCCATAAGGTCTCCAAACTTTCCGGGTTCGAGATACCACAGCTTCACCGACATATCCTTCGCCTTTTGCTGAAATGCGGGGTCATCCATGGCCTGTTTGAAGGCATCGTGGAGAATCTTGACCCGGTCGGGAGGGGTCCCCTCGGGAGCGACCAATCCGCGCCACATCCCCATGGTGAAATCGATCCCCTGTTCCTTGACGGTGGGAACTTCGGGGAACATTTCGAACCTTTTTTCGGAAAAAAGCGCGATGATCCTCAACTGCCCCGCCTGGACGTGACTGATCCCCTCGGGAGGAGAAACGGATACGGCATTCACGTGGCCTCCAAGGAGGGCCGTTATGCTCGGGCCGCCTCCCGAAAAGGGAATATGGTTAAACTTCACGCCGGCCGCCTTCTCGAAGGCGACGGCCACCAGGTGAACGCCCCCGCCGGCGCCGGAGTTGCCGACGGTTATCATTTCAGGGTTCTTCCTCGCATGGTCCAGGAAATCCTTGAGGTCCTTCCACGGGGCGTCGTTTCTCACCAGGAACATGGACGGGTCGCTCACCACGTTCAGGACGGGCTGGAAGTCCTTATACGTAAACGCCGTCTGGACCTGGTGGGGAAGGATGCAAAGGGGCGAGATGGCTGTGGTGAGAGTATATCCGTCGGCCGGGGCCTTCATTCCCTCGGTGAAACCGACCGCCCCTCCTCCGCCCGGACGGTTCACGATCACCACCGCCTGCTTGAGGTGCTTGCCCGCGGTTATGCCGAGCGCTCTGAAGATAAGGTCCGTTGCGCCCCCGGCGGCGTAGGGGACGATGATCCGCACCTCTTTTTCGGGGAAATCGGCCGCGGCCGCGGGCAAACCCGCCGCCAGGAAAAGGACCGACAGAACGGAAAACAGTCTTATCAACATGCTCACCCTCCTTTCGAATAATGCCGGACTACCGGCAGGACCACAGCTACGTTTTTTCGGCCGGATGCTTCGCGCCGTCCCTCAAGGTCCTGGCGATGAGCTTTATCCCCGGAAACGCCAGGAAAAGGACCGTAGCCGCCAGGAATGCCAACGAAATCGGCCGGTCGGTGAAAACGGCGAAGTCGCCTCGTGAAATCATCAGCGACTGCCGGAACGCCACCTCCATTTTCGGCCCGAGCACCAGGCCCAGCAGCAGGGGAGCGCCCTCATAGCCGAGCCGGTTGGTCAGAAATCCGATTCCTCCAAAAAGAAGCATCATCCAGATGTCGAAAATCGAGTTGTTTACCGAATACATTCCCGTTACGCAAAAAAGCATTACAAGGGGAAGGAGGACCGTTTTGGGGACGCGCAGAATGTTCGCGAAGAGGGGAACGAAAGGGAGGTTGAGCAGCAGGAGAATGAAATTGCCTATGTACATGCTCGCGAGCACGCCCCAGAAAAGTCCCGGGTGCTCGCCTATCAGCAGCGGCCCCGGCGTCACGCCGTGAATCAGGAGCGCGCCGAGAAGAATGGCCGTGGGCGGCGCGAACGGAATTCCAAGGACGAAAAGGGGAATAAAAGCCGCCTGGCACGCCGAATTGTTGGCCGCTTCAGGCCCGGCCACTCCCTCGATTGCCCCGTGGCCGAACTCTTCCGGGTGGGCCGAGACCCTTCTTTCCACCATGTAGGATGCATAGGTGGCTATCACGGGGGCGGGACCCGGCACCATGCCGATGCCGAAACCCAGTCCAGCGCCCCTGAGAATGGGTTTGATCGACCTCACGAGGTCTTGAAGCGAGGGATAAAGCTCCCTGAACCGGGGGATGAGGACCTTTTCTTCCGCGCCTCCTCCGGGTTTTCCGACGTTGGCCAGCACTTCTCCAATGCCGAAAAGCCCTATCGCAACCGCCACAAACTCGATGCCGCCCAGAAGCGATGACGACCCGAAGGCAAACCGGGCATCCCCGGTAACGGGATCGAGGCCCACCGTCCCGATGATCAGGCCCACCGCGGCCATCATTAGGGACTTGATAAGCGACTTGCCCGTAACGTTGCTCAGGATGACAAACCCGAAGAACATGAGCGAGAAATACTCGGGCGGCCCGAAGGCCAGCGCCGCGCGGGCGAGGGGCGGGGCAAGGAAGACCAGGCCGCACAACCCGATGGTCCCCGCGATGAAGGAGCCGATGGCGCAGATTGCCAGCGCCGGGCCCGCCCTCCCCTTCTGGGCCATGCGGAAGCCGTCGATGCAGGTAATGACGGAGGCCGTTTCTCCGGGAACGTTCAACAGGATGGACGTGGTGGACCCGCCATACATCGCCCCGTAGTAGATCCCAGCGAGCATGATGATGGCGGAGGTGGGCTGCAGGCTGTAAGTGGCCGGAATGAGCAGCGCTATTCCCGCTATGGGTCCGACGCCGGGGAGGACGCCGACCAGCGTGCCGACTATCGCTCCCATCAGGCAGAAAAACAGGTTTTCCACCGTGGTCGCGATAACGAAACCGTTCGCCAGTTGCGTCAGGGTCTCGAACATTCACCCGTCCTTACAAGCCGGGCCATCCCCCCGGGAAAGGTATTTTGAGCCACTTCACGAACACAAGATAGGAAAACGCGCCCGCCGCCAGCGCGATGAGGATGTTTCGGCGCCAGTTCCTTCGCGCCAGCACTTCGAGGAGGAAGAACACGAGAACGAAGGCGGTTGCCGCGTACCCGGCATATCCGAGAAGGATCGCGGCCATTGCGATTGATGCCAGGAAAAGGAGCGCCGGCAGTCCCGAGAACCTGTCTCCCAAAGGCCGGGACCCTTCTTTTACCCCCGCCGCGGACCCGAGGTAGACCCCCCCCAGGTGAATCCCGGCCAGCACCATCAGGACGAGCCCCAGGCACAACGGGAACATTCCCGGCCCGGCAAAGCGGAAATTCCCGATGGACATCCGCGATGAGAGGTAGGCGGTCAGAGCGCCGAAGCAAAACATCGCAACCGCCCCCGCCGCTTCCTTGCTTCTCAAGCCGCCTCCTTAATCCATATCTCCCGGCGCGCGGGATTGGCCCGCGACGCCTGTTTGCCTGCTCTTCAGGTACTCACGGCGTATCGCTCCGCAGACAAATTCCAGGTGTTCATGAATCTTTGCCCGAGCCTCGTTGGAGTCCTTGTTTTGTATGGCTTCGAAAATGGCCCGGTGCTGCTCGGTCAGCATCTCCTTGCTTTCCACTTCGATGGCGAACTTCTTCGTCCTGAAATATTGATTGAAGCTGTCCTTGAGCCCCTCCATGATGTGAACCGCAACAAGGTTGTGCGACGCCGCGGCGATCGAGGAATGGAACTCCAGGTCCGCCTTCTCCCATTTCGCCTCACCCGGTTCGAGCCCCTCCATCTTCTTGAGCAGTCCCCGCATCTTCCGTATATCCGAAGCCTTGGCCGAAAGGGCCGCCTTTTCGGCGCACCAGGCCTCGATTACCTTCCGTATCTCAAGGAAGTCGAAGATCCTTTCGGCCTGCTTTTCAAGAATGATTGAAAGCGCCGGTTTGAGGCTTTCCCTTACCGACGAGATGACAAACGTGCCGTCGCCCTGTCTTACCTCGATCAGTCCCTGGGCCACGGCGCGGTGAATGGCCTCCCTTATCGACTGCCTGCTCACCCCGAGGTCGAGCGCCATGGTCCTCTCGGACGGAAGCCTCGCGCCGGGCTTGAGACGGCCGCTCGCAATCAGAGAGACCAGTTGCTGATAAATTCCCTCGGAAACCTTTCTCGGCGTGACGGCAAAGAAAAGGTTCCCCTGCACATTGTGCTCTTTCACCTTGATATTCCATCCTTTGACGGCTGTTTACATGCGCGGGGAAACGATCTATAATCCGGCTGGGTGGTCAAACCACTCGTCCATTAGGTACCAAAGCGACAGACGTTTGTCAAACAATTACAACGCTAAGAGCTTGGACGCCTTATCGAGAAACCGGCTCGCGTCCGGACCGCGGCCGGAACGACAGCCTTGGCCAAGAGGAAAATTTTATGGAAGAACCGATCCGCGTGGGCATCGTGGGGGCGGGCTATGCGGCCGCGTTCCATTATGAGGCACTCCTGAGGGTTACCGGCATTAAAGTGGAGATCGCGGGCGTTACCTCTCAGACCGCGGCGCGCCGGGAGGAGTTCGCCGCGAAGCGGGGAATCAAGCCGTTCGCCGGCCTCGACGAGATGCTGCCCGCGGTGGACGCCATCGTCAACTGCACGCCCGGCTACGCCCACGAACCGGTCTGTATGGCCGCCTTCGAGGCGGGAAAGCACGTGATCGTCGAAAAGCCCTTCACCGGATACTTCGGCCCGCCCGGCGACGACTCGTTCGAAGGCAACCGCTTCCCAAAGGAGAAGATGCTCGAGGAGGCCGTTGCGAGCGCCCGGCGCATCATTGCGGCGGCGCTTACAAGCGGGAAGAAACTGTGTTACGCGGAGAACTGGATCTATGCCCCGGCGGTACAGAAGGAAGCGGAAATCCTTGCAAAATCCGGCGGGCAAATCCTCTGGGCCATGGGAAACCAGTCCCACTCGGGCAGCACCTCCCCCGCCTACGGCATCTGGAAGCTCTCGGGAGGCGGCTCCATCGTCGGCAAGAGTTGCCACCCGCTTACGGCCATCCTCTACCTCAAGCAGGTGGAAGGCATGGCGCTCGGCGGCGCGGCCGTCCGCCCGGCGAGCGTCAGCGCCCGCACCCATGAAATAACCCGCAACCCCAAATTCATCGACAAAGGCTTTCTGAGGACCGATTACAAGGATATCGAGGACTACTGCCAGATGCACCTGGTTTTTTACGACGGGATGGTAGCCGATGTGTTCTCTTCGGAAATCGTGATGGGGGGCGTCCACAACTGGCTCGAGATATTCGCCAACAACCACAGGACCCGGTGCAACCTGAGCCCGGTCAACGCCGTCGAACTCTACAACCCCAAGGAAGAGCAACTCTCCGACGTTTACATCGTCGAGAAGACCGGGACCAAGCAGGGCTGGTCCACGCCCGCCCCGGACGAAAGCTTCATGTTCGGCTATCCCCAGGAGATCCAGGACTTCATGGAATCCATCGCCACGGGGCGTGAGCCCAAATCCGGCATGCTCGCGGCAAGCGACGCGGTCGGGGTCCTTTATGCGGCCTACCTGTCGGCCGAACGAAACGGCGCCGAGACGCCCGTGCCGCTCGACCCGGCGCTGTGACGGAGGACGGAGGACGGAGGACGGAGGACGGAGGACGGAGGACGGAAGACGGAGGACGGAGGACGGAGGACGGAAGACGGAAGACAGAAGACAGAGGACGGAGACAGCGGGGAGTCATACATGCTTGCTCGTTCCCACGCTCCTGGGGCTGTTTCCCAAAAAGATTGCGAACCATCACGGAAGAAGTGCAAACAGGCCAACCCCCGGTGGGAGCGGCTTGTAGCCGCGATGGACGTGCCATAGCGGCGGATGCGTGTTGCAGCGGCAACGCCCCGGACTCTAACCGCAATCTCGTCGCTTTGGCACGCCCATCGCGGCTGCAAGCCGCTCCCACGGATTCATCCCATCGCGGCTGCAAGCCGCTCCCACGGATTTATTCCGGTTGTCTTTTACGGTGATGTGCAACCACCATTTCGGTCATGAGGATTTGGGCAACAGCCCCTGGTGCGTGGGAACGCGGAAAACCCACGAAAGCGAAGCATCCGCGATAAAAGCCGACAGGGGACTCCCCTCCCCGGGTGGGAGGGGCAGGGGGCAATACTGTTGCTTTAAGGATCGGATCTGCCGAGAAAACAGCCTAACTTACTGAAATATAGGGTGAATATCATTGCATCCGGCTCTCTTTTGTGAGATATTGAGCCGTTTTCGAAACACTGGCAAACCGGTACTGTTTGAACAATATATTTTCTAAAGGAGTTCGCGATTATGGCACAGATCCTGCCTTGAAAAACCATGCCAATTGGGCGGAGTTATTGAAAAATTCCTCAATATCATTCCCAAAACCATTGATCCTCAAGTAAAGCTATCAGACTCCGATTTTACCCGTAAACGCAAACTTCCCTTCGCCAGGCTGATCGTTCTTATTCTCTCCCTTGTGGCAAGCGGGAAGAGCAAGGGCGTGGGTATCAAATCCATGGAGTTTTTTAGAAGCGCCGCACGCAGCGGCCTTTGGCATGATGCCAACGCTCCCCACCGCGGCAACGTTACCCGAGCAAGAAAGAAGGTCCCCTGGACCGTTTTCCAGGACATCCTGACTCGGGCGGTGTCTTTGGCCTATAGCCTCTGGCCGCGTGATGCTTCTTACCTATGGCATAATACAGAGTTGCGTCCAAGATTGAACTATAGTAACATGCAACCCACCAGTCAAAAGGGGGTTGCCTATGCCCAAGAAAACCAGAGTACCAAGCGAGGTGCTTCAGTTGGCAACGGAAGCCGCAAA
>JBAQYM010000112.1:0-11682 GCA_049300095.1 Syntrophobacteraceae bacterium | reverse complement strand
GGAACCGGGTTCGATTTTTTCGATCTCTCGTATGAACATGCCATGAGAGATAGCACGCTATCAAGGGGGCGCCAACCTGTATTGATATTTTCTGGCACTACATTTCAAAAAACGAAAGTAGCCTCTTATAATATCAACTACGTAGCTAGAGCGCTATGGGTGCTTTGTCCAAAATTGGGCGATATCTTTGTAAACATGGGTTAATTTCGCAGAGATGAAAAAGGGTCAGAAAAGTTTTGCCCAAATCTTGCCCAAAACCGGAAAGCAGTGAGTAATCGTGAGTAAAAATGGTGATGATCAGCGGAAGGCTGGGTTGGCTAATGTGTCGGATTTTAATCGGTTTTTCTTACTGTACCATAACTAGCATTACCTATTACTTTTCATTCAGTGCTGACTCTTAATCAGGAGGTTCGGGGTTCGAGACCCTGGCGGCCCACCAAGAAAATTCAAGGGGTTACAGTCGAGAGGCTGTAACCCTTTTTTGATTTTCGCCGTAATTTTGACAAAATCCAGCTTATACTATCGCACCCGGATAAACCGGGTTATCAGGGTCATTCGGGAAGATGTTCGGTTCGTTAGCCGGTTGCGGTGAAGCCTTGGTGAAATACAACCGTGCCCCGGGTGTTATTTTCGTCAAATGGCAGCGCAAGAAAGTATTCCTGTGGGACGCCATCGAGAATCAAATTCGGATAATTCCTGAAGCCAAACCGTCCATAGAATCCCGGATCGCCCGCAAGAACGCAGCCTTTGGCGCCCATGGCCTTTAGAGCGGCAAAGCCTTCCTGGAGGAGGGACCTGCCGATGCCTCGCTTCTGAAATACCGGCAGCACGGAAATAGGGCCAAGACCATACCAGTTGGAGCTTCCGTCTGAAATTGCCACGGGCGAGAAAGCTATATGCCCCACCACCTGTCCCTCCATCTCGGCAACCAGTGAAACACTAAGCGCATCGGCGGCCCGCAAGGCATCAACTATGAACTGTTCCGTCCGGTTACTATGCGGGTGATTCTCGAAAGCCGCCATGGTGACATTGCGTATCGCTTGGACATCGGCCTTCGTCTCATTACGGATGATCATATCAACTCCTCGAAATACCTTTCCGCGTCTCGATATTGTGTAAACCGGCGGCGGCAATCTCCATCTCAAGTCCGCGCAAAGCGGGGAAGTCCCGGCATGTCCTCTTCGGCTGCCGCCGTAACGGCGTCGATCCGGAGACGACTGAGGGTGCGGGCTTTTGCGATCATGTGATCGCAACTCGTTTGAGATGTGAATATCACGGGGGCTTCGGCGGCATTATTGACATGTATTCAAAATAACGTCAACCACGGGGCGGCCCGTGTTCATAATATCAATTGCAGAGGCGCCGAGTTGATTGCTCGGGATTCTTTCCAGGGACACACCATCTAAGCAGGCTGTGCGGGGGTGAATTCTATTGCGGGTTTCGAATAGTATCGGATAGCTTCCTCGCCGATCATCTGGGCGACCGCGGAAGCCGCCACCCCTGCCGCGGGCAGGGACAATAACGGGACAAAGTCCAGAAGGCCGGCTGCAAGCAACGGGGCCCCGGAGGCCAGACCCGTGGCGGCAACCACCGCCAGCATTTCAGGCACGCGCGCCTCGTCGTCGATGTCCTTGCCGTACAGGAGGGCAATCTCGAGGATAAGATAGAGGTGCATGCGCGTCAGGGCCGAGGCGCCCCCCACAAGGCCAAAAATCCTGAACGCCTGGCTGAGTCCCGGGACCAGCATGGGCAAGTGGGTGATCGCACCTCCGATGAAGGAGAGGGCCGTTTGCGACGTTATGAGCCGCCGGGCCTTTTGTTCGGCCGTTTCGGCGGGATAAGCGGCATCAAGCGTCTTAACCACGTTTTTGATACGGTTCTTCCGCAGGCGGAGGAAGAAATAGAAGAACTGATCGGCCAGAATACTTTGCGGGGCATGCGCTTGAACGGCTGACATTCTTCCAGTTCCTCCAAAAGCCGGCTCTGTTGAACTTAAGGTCGTCTCAAAAGTCGAATTCACCCCGAATTGCCCGGACCGTGGGTGCAAGGGATTTCCTGCCGGGAGGTCCTTTCGCGGCTTACGCGTGTTCCACTACCTGATCTTCATCCGCTTGTCTATAGGCAATCCAGTCGCCACACGAATACCCCCTCTTGTGCTCCCTGAAAGCCGGGTGTCTCCGAGGGTCCAGGTAGCTCGCACCGCACCTTTTTCGATCAAAACATTCGTATGCGGCAACCACCGCCTCGTGAGCCGGCAGGCTGAAAACATGCGATCTGTCATCCAGGATATTGTGAACGATCGTGGATTTCCCTTTGTTCCGCATCTCCCACCTCATCGCTCGTCTGGAACGCACGCACCAACGGGAAGGCAATCACATACACCGAACAATTGGTTCGCTATTCTTTTCCCGAGCAGGCCTTGCCTGTTCGCGCACCTCTTGCGGGACTCTATTCGACCCGCCTCCGCTTTCATTTCAAGATGCCCGTAAAGGAAGACCGCGAATCCACAAAGAATCTCCGGCGAAAGAGAGCTGTCTTCAATAGAGCCGGCCGGTCCACAAAGAATCGGTCGACAGATATCCTTTCGGCCCCAATCTTCCCCATTACTACATGTGCAATATAGTTGTATAGGGGACATTTATCAATAGGGACCGTAATTACCTCCTATCGTCCGTTTCTGTTAAATATGCGTAATCAATGCTGAAAATATTTCGAACAGGAAGGTTCGGCGATGTATGGTAGGAATGTAATTAATCTTTTAGTTGCTAATGTTACATCTACGTGACAATTTGCCAAGGCAATGGTGACAAACTCCGGATAGTGATTTTAATAACTGCTGAATAATCCTCGTTGCAGACCCGCAACCGGGCTGAAACGGAGATTGAAGCGTCCTATTTGCACCCTGGATGCAGGGTAACGGCCGTTCCCGTGACCGGATAAGAACCGCGACCCTGCCGTCGACACCGCAACGGGCATCTCCCATTAAATCCGGCATAGCGGAGATCGCAGGTCAAAACGTTACTTCCGGAAAACAGGGTCAGGAGAGGACCGGCTATCGGCCTTCGATTTGCGCCCTGTTCCACGGCATCGGCATTTCGTTTCGCAATGAGGTGACGCATGGTTGAGAAAAGAGTGAGGCGACCGAAGAAAAAGGAGGAAGAAATGAGTCCCGAAGAAATAAGCCGTGAGGAAACACCCCGCATAGATACCGCCGCAACAATGGGTAAGGCGGGGACCACCGTAAAGGAGGCCGTCGTCAGCAGCCTCAAGGGCATCAACGAAATAGAGACCCAGATAGTGAGCCTGGTTCGGAACACGGTTTCCGATACCCTCAGGGCCACGGGCTCGATGGCCGGTGAAACCGTCAACATAACCAGGGACGTACTGCAGGGAACCATTAAGGCGGCGGAAGAGGTCGGGACGGGACTCCTGCTGAGCTCCAAGAGCGTGGCGAAGGGGATCGTCATGGGAGTAAGCGACGTTGGGGGCGATGTATTCAGCGTCGCGAAGCAGGTGGTCCAGGGGACGGTCAAGGGGGCCGCGGATATTGGGGCCGACGTGGGCCAGGTCGCCCGAAGGACTGTGGACGGCATCCTTGAAGCCGCAAAGGAAACGGGCGCCAACGTTGAAGACATGGCGAAAGCAACCGTGAATGGAGCTATCGAGGCGGCGGGCAGCATCGGGAATACGGCTGTCAAAGCCGTCAAAGATGTGCTCGTCAACGCCGTCGAAGGGGTGAAAGAAATTGCGGGCACGGCCCTTCCAAAAGGCAAATCGAATCCGTAGGTTTCTGGCGGCGCCGGTTCAGGCTCGATCCGTTCTCCCGAAGCGGTTGCCTGAACGTCAGGGGCGGCCCCCGCAAAAAGGGAGGCGGAGCACATACCGCCTCCCGATCAGTCAGATTTGAAGCGAGGCAATTCCCGTGATCCGTCTTCTTCACGCCGCTGTTCCAGGCAGGGCGCGCTACAGGCTCGATGGGCTCTCTCGTTCACCCGGACTCAGAGCACACCTGGAGCGGAGGCTTGCCGAGAACCCGGCGATTATTCAGGTTTCGGCAAGTACGTGGTCCGGCAGCGTGCTGGTGTTTTACAACTCGGGCAACAGCCCGCAGACCATCGGTTCGCTGATCGAATCCGTTGCGCGGGAATACTCCGCCAACGGCTCCGGGACGCGGGGCGAGCCCACTATGGCGGCGCCCGAAAGACCGAGGGACGCAAAGCATTCCCAGCCGGTGCAAAAGCCGGGCGATTTGCCCCGTGTCTTCGCCAAACCGAACAAAATGCCCTCGCGCGCAGACGAACAGGCAACCCGACCCTGGCATCTGATGGAAGCGGATGCGGTCCTCGCGGCGTTCGACAGTTGCGGGGAAGCGGGCCTGTCGGATGAAGCGGTCATTAGGCAGCGCGGGAAATACGGCCTGAACAGCCTCCCCGAATGCGCTTCCCGATCCAGGTTCGGCATCCTCGTCGATCAATTCAAATCCCTCCCCGTGGCGCTTCTCGGCGTTGCCGCGGGCATCTCGGTTGTGACGGGCGGGGTCGCCGACGCGGTCGTTATTTTGAGCGTTGTGGCAATCAACGGCGTGATCGGCTACGTGACTGAAAGCGAGTCGGAAAAAACGATCAACTCCCTGAAAAACCTTGCACGACCTTCGGCGGCGGTACTGCGGGAGTCAACCGTTAAAATCATCGCCGCGGAGGAGCTCGTTCCCGGAGACATCCTCGTTTTGAGGCCCGGGACATCGGTGGCCGCGGACGGAAGACTCCTCGATGCTCATTATTTGAGCGTCGATGAATCCGTCCTGACCGGCGAGAGCCTGCCCGTCGTCAAGACCCCGCTTCCCATATCCGGCGAGAATATCGCGATCGCGGACCGGGTGAACATGGTCTACATGGGGACGATGGTTACCGGGGGCCGGGGTCTTGCCGTGGTGGTGGCAACCGGACGTTTCACGGAAGTCGGGTGCCTGCAGACCCTTGTGGGCGAAGCCACCTCCCCCGACACCCCCATGGAGCGCCAACTCAACAGACTGGGCGATCAACTGGTCCTCATCTCGGGGGCGGCGTGCGGCATCGTCTTCCTCATCGGCCTCCTGCGAGGATACGGCTTCATCCAGATGTTCAGAACGTCCATTTCCCTCGCCGTGGCCGCGGTGCCCGAGGGGCTCCCGGCCGTGGCGACCACCACCCTTGCGCTGGGAATCAGAAACATGCGAAAGCACCGGGTGTTGATACGGCAGCTCGAAGCCGTGGAAACGCTCGGTTCCGTTCAAACCATCTGTTTTGACAAGACCGGCACCATAACCTTGAACAAGATGTCCGTGCTGCGAGTATTCGCGGGTGGGAAACCCATAGATGTCCATGACGGTCGATTTTTCCTGTCGAGGGAATGTATCGACCCGCAAAGCTGCGATGAGCTGTTGAGACTGGTCCGGGCGGCGGTCCTTTGCAATGAGACGGAAGTGTGCCTGGAAAATGGGCGCTATGTCTTGAACGGGTCCCCCACGGAAAACGCGCTCATTCATCTGGGGATTCACGCATCCGTCGATCTGATCGGACTTAAAGAGCAATATCCACTGCTTAAGACAAATTATCGCTCCGAGAACCGCATGTTCATGGGGACCCTGCATGGCAATGGGGATGGTCGCGCGTTCATAGCTCTCAAAGGGAGCCCTCCCGAAGTCCTGGCCATGTGCGACACCCAGATGCGGGACGGGAAAGAGATTCCCCTGACGGATGAGGATATACGCCTTATCGAGCTCGAAAACGAACGCATGGCCGGCGATGCCTTGAGGGTCCTGGGAGTGGCCTGTTCCGAGGGCGGAAGAGAAGAGGATTTCGGCGCCGACAATGGCTTCGTCTGGCTCGGCTTGATAGGAATGGCGGACCCGGTCAGACCCGGAGCGAGGGACCTGATCGGCGAGTTTCACAAGGCGGGCATAGACACGGTAATGCTCACCGGCGACCAGAGCCCGACGGCCTATGCAATAGGCAAGGAAGTGGCTTTGAGTCGCGGCGGTCAGTTGAAGATCATGGATTCCACGCACCTTGCGGATATAGAGCCCGACGTCCTGAGAGCGGTGGCAGCGGAAACCCATGTTTTTGCGCGAGTCAGCCCCGCCCATAAGTTGCAGATTGTCCAGGCCCTGCAGGCTGGAGGACGGGTCGTCGCAATGACCGGGGACGGAATAAACGACGGGCCCGCGCTCAAGGCGGCCGACATAGGGATTGCCATGGGGGCCGGAGGCACGGACATGGCCCGCGAGGTCGCGGACGTCATTTTGGAGGACGATAATCTCGAGACGATGATCATCGCCGTGCGCGACGGCCGCACGATTTACAACAACATCAGAAAAGCGCTCCGTTTTCTCCTGGCCACTAATTTTAGCGAGATCATGGTGATGTTTTTGACTGTCGCCGCGGGCGTCGGGTCTCCCTTCAACCCCATGCAACTCCTTTGGATCAACCTCATTTCCGATATATTCCCGGGTCTTGCCCTGGCGATGGAAGAACCGGAGCCCAACGTTCTGCACCGGCCGCCCCGGCCCCCGGATGAACCCATCGTGGGGGCATCCGACTTCAAGCGATTGACTTTCGAGGCGGCGACAATAAGCGCCGGCAGCCTTGGGGCCTATGCCTACGGTGTCATGAGATACGGCATGGGGGCCCAGGCCGGCGCCGTGGCGTTTCAAAGCCTGACTCTGACCCAGTTGCTGCACGCCATTAGCTGCCGCTCGGAAACTCACAGTATCTTCAGCAAGGAGAAGCCGCCCCCCAACAAATATCTCACCATTGCGCTTGGGGGCTCCTTTGCCCTGCAGATGACGACCATGCTCGTCCCGGGGCTTATGCGGCTGCTTGGGCTCACGCCTATCGGAATCATCGACGGCCTCGTAATCGGCGGCAGCGCCGTGCTTCCCCTGCTGGTCAACGAAGCCACAAAAACGCCCGCGGCCGAATCAATGGAAAAAGTCGGCGGGCAAGAGCAATGGGAGCCCGTGGGGGAAGCCTGTCCCGCAGTCCATGATGTCCTCCCCCAACCGTTTCGCATACGCCTTGCCAACGCAGAGGGGATGAGCGAGGCGTTCAGCCCCTACCCGAATGCGTGAGCGCCGGATAGCGGTGCGTAAATGCTCTTCGATACCGGAAGGGGTCTCCCCGTGTTTGCGTGGCTCACGGATGTCGAGCCTGAATTGAGCGATTCACTCCATGGAGCGGCGTCATACCTGCGAAAGCCGGTATCCAGCGGGCGCCCGGCGTGGACTCTTACGAAACTTCATAAAACCAATGAAGTTTCATCCTCGTTCAAACCCTGTCCGAGGACTGGGCGGCATCGCTGGATTCCGGCTTCCGCCGGAATGACGATACAGCTCACCCCTATAGTTTTAGTTGACAAAACACTAGCCCAGACATTTCAACATCCATCGCGCCACCTGGCGGTAGTCCTCAGCCCCGTTCGAGCGCGGAGCATACAGCGTCACGGGCTGTTCGCAGGCGGGCGCCTCAGCCAGAGCGACGTTTTCCCGCACGCATGGCGCCATCTTCCCGGGGAATCGCTTTTCCAGGTGCGCCATGATTTCTTTGTGAACCCGCAACCTCGGGTTGGCGCGACATGCGATGATCCCCAGAATATCCGGGTGGTGGTTTTCCCGGCGCATTCCATCCAAAGTCTCGATCAGTTGATTCAGGCCGTTGAGCGCAAGCAGACTGGTTTCGATTGGAATGACCAAGTGCTGACTCACCCGAAGAGCGCTCATGGTGAGAATTCCGGGACCCGGCGGGCAGTCGATTATGACCATGTCCCAATCGCCCTGAGTCCGCGCCAGACAGCGGGCAAAGAGTTCCGCGCCGAGCACGCCGCTGAACCTCTGCGCGGCCTCCGCGAGCGAGGGCCCCGAAGGGATGAGATCGACCCCTTCAACGGAGGTGGCGCGTACGGGAAGCGCCACGGTCCTTTCCAGGGCGAGCATGAATCCCTTGCCGTTGTCCCTGACTCCGAAATGGAGGCTTGCGCTTCCCTGGGGGTCGAGGTCTATTACGAGCACCCGCTTCCCCGTTTCTCCCAGGACCGAGGCGATGTTTACCGCCGAGGTGGTCTTCCCGACTCCGCCTTTATTGTTGGCGAACGCGATAACCGCTTGCATGCTCGTGCCTCCTGGCAGGGGGGAAATGGGTATTGGCTGGGGCCGCTTACATAAACACTTTTTCGCTCTTTTATTTCATAACGGTCTCTCGGATAACCCGCGGCGACACACCCGATCTCAGTCAATCGGCTGGACAAATTCCGCGATTGCGCCCGTCTCGACAGCCTGCTGAAGGTCTTCCCCAAGACAGGCGCCGGCCTCGATCACCTCGTTCCAATATGCGACGCGGTCCTCATCCCGCCCCTTGAAGAGCGTGAAATCGTCCCTGTCGGGTATCTTCTTATTTGGCAGCCGCTCGATGAATTCTTTCGATGGGGATACGAGGAGCACGCGGTCCATGTTGGATGCGTGCGGCTTCCGCCATGGCAGGCCCTTATCGAACCAGCCGGGAATGATGCGATCCATGTAATGAGGGAAGAGGACCATCCGGTCTTCATCCTCGTCGTCTTCCAATAGAGGCAGGTCAAAGTGGTAGTCCATGACTCCGCCATCCCGATAGGTCCCCTCCGGGGCCCCGGGTATGTTCCTGACCCCTTGCATCAGCAGGGGAATCGAGGCGGAAGCGAGCAATGCCGGCTTCAGATTTTGCGCGGAAAGGGCGGCCCTTTTCGCGAACACTTCAACCGTTTCAGCGAACCGGGGGACATCCCTGGGATCGAAGAAAAGCGCTCTGTCGAAGAAATACTTCAAGCCGCCGCTGTGAACGGCATTGTAGATGGCCGCATCCATCAGGCCGAGGCTCAGAAGCAGGCTGTTGTCACTGGCGACGGGCCACTTGCAGTGCGCGGCGACGACGTGCAACCTCAGGAAGGGGTGGTTGAGAATCTCCCCCGCCCCACAGGGACCGAGGAGAGTGGAGAGCATCTTCGAGGCTTGCAGCGTGATCTCTTCCGGTGTGGGGTCCTGTGAATAACGCTGGCCGATATACGACGACAGGAAGCGATCAAGCGCCTCGACGGGATTGTTTTGCGAAACCGCCGCAAATCGCCATGACCCTATGGAAGAGCCCAGAAGATACAGGGGTTCGCTTCTGCCCTTAAACCACGATGAGAAAATGACGCGGTCAAGCCCGTGAAGAACCAGCCACCTGGGCCCGCCGGCCGCTCCGAGGATGACCTTGACCATCTCGGGGCGGAGCCCGTGTCGGCGTATAGAACGCAAGGCCTTTGCGCCTGCGCGAAAGACGAGATTATCGGACATGCATGGCGCTCCCGGTTCCTCACTCCACTTCCAAGATACGGAGACCTTCGATTTCCACTCCCCTATACTACGTTTCTTACCCTGTTTAAAGAAGACAGGACGGCGAGGACGGCGAGCAAGGACGTGAAATCCCCGGCGGACTTACCTCGACCCGCAGAGCGCCTCGGACACCCTTTCGCTCCCGCCTGCCGGCAGGAGGTCCTTTAGCTCCGATTGCGCGGCGGCGCAGGAACCGCTTCCCGCAAGATAGCCGTTTATGCGCGCCGCCGCCGTGGAATCGACAAGCCCTTTGTCGCCGGGGTAAACAGCCTCGAGTTCTCTCAGCAGGTCCGGTCTTTGCCTGAGGTAGTATTTCTGGTGATAGTCTTCGGCCCGGTAGAACGCGCCCGCGGGCAAGACCTCGGTGTAAACCTTTCCTGTCCCGGCCTCCCGGGCTTTTCTGGATTCGAGGGCCAATCTTTTCTGCTCTTCGCCGTGATAAAAGATCGCGGCCCTGTATTGCCTCGACCACGCGCGGCCCCCGGGATCGTGGCTTTTCCAGAAGATTTCGAGCAGGTCGGAGTACGTGACCACGAACGGGTCGAAATCAATTTCCACCGCCTCGGAATGGTCGCCGAGCGCGTGATAAGTTGGATTTTCCCTGGCGCCGCCCGTGTATCCCACACGCGTTCGGATTACCCCGTTTATGCGCCCGAACTGGGCGTCGGGTCCCCAGAATCAGCCAAGCGCAAACGTTGCCGTCTCAATTCCCGCTGACGCGGCGCCACCCTTGAGATCGGTTCTCCCGCTTGTCTTCCCCTCTGTTTGACTTTCCATGATGTGCTCCCTTCTTATCATCCGCTGCCCGTCATCGGCGGGCGGATTAAAGCTGCAAATGGCGCCTCCCACAAAAAACAGCACGAGAGACGCCCAGATCAAGCGCCTTCGCGGAACGACAAACGACTCCTTAACTCTTCGTCTCAGGAAAGCCATGACCCTCTCTCCTTGCGATTTGTCGAGTAACCTTGTGAGGTCCTCTTTGACTTTCTTTTAAATTAACCATGCGCGATGAAGAACCGTAAGGAGAGGATCGGGATTTGGTAAAGATCGGGATTATTGCCGACGGCGTGTTGACGGCGGGCGGATTGTCGGGCCGGCATATTGCGGCGCGCATGGCGCTGCGCGGCCTTATATCTGTTCGAGAATCTTTCCCAGGAGCCTGGTGAATTTTTCTCCGGCGCTATTTGCGGTGGCGATTACGTCCTCGATGGTCGCGGGTTTGTAGCAGTCGGGCAGGTTCACGTTGGTGATCACCGAAATTGCGAGGACCTCGACGCGGGCGTGCACGGCCGTTATCACCTCTTTTACCAGGGACATTCCCACGGCATCGCCCCCGATCATCCTCAAGAACCGCGTCTCGGCGGCCGTCTCGAGGCTCGGTCCCATCACCCCGACATACACGCCCCGGCGAAGGCGGATGCCAGCGGCAAGGGCCGTCTCTTCCGCAAGCGCCATGAGGCGGCGGCTGTAGGGTTCGGTCATGTCCGGAAACCGCACTCCCCATTCGTCGACGTTTTGCCCCACCAGGGGATTATGGCCGGTAAGATTGATATGGTCGGTCACCAGCATCAGGTCGCCCGGCTGGAAATCCGGATTGAGGCCGCCGGCCGCGTTCGAGATCACCAGGATTTTCACTCCGAGGGCGCGCAGCACCCGGACCGGAAAGGAGACATCGAGGGCCGAGTAGCCCTCGTAGAGGTGAACGCGGCCCTGCATGGCGATTACCGCCTTGCCGCCCCACTTACCGTACACGAGGCGGCCGCTGTGGCTCTCGACGGTGCTCACCGGGTAATGCGGGATGGTTTCACAGGCAAGCGACACCGACCTCTCCATGCCTTCCACGATACCGCCAAGGCCCGTTCCGAGAATCAATCCGACCTCGGGCGCGCCGTCCAGGTAAGGCTGAACGAAAGCGGCCGCTTCCTCGACTTTACGCTTGAAACCTTCCATTTCCAGTTCCTTTCCCGTGAGCCGGAATTGTGTCGTCAGGCAGAGCGATTCAATCTATACTTAAATGTCGATCTTCCATAGACCGGGCGGGCCGGCGGTTTCGGTGGCATCCCGTCCGGGTGGACGGCTACGACAATTGACACAAGCCCGCGGTTTTGTAAAGATCGTTTGAGGGAACAAACAACTAAGAGCTTGTCCGTAAGTAACCTGTTTAACTGTGAGCACAGCCTTACGGGGTGCTGCCCAATCACATACGACAGATTACCCGGACAACTGAAGTTTGGCTCGGGTCGTCAAAACCGTCATTCCCGCAGTGTTTTTGGGCGGGAATCCAGTGTTTTTTCGGTCTT